>JABSOJ010000151.1 GCA_013216005.1 Alteromonadaceae bacterium
GTTCATATTTGTGTATTGTCATGTTTAAGTTGATACAGTCTAGAGCCTGTATAGGTTTGAACTCATGTAAATTAACAAAAAACATTGTTGAACTGTAACCCTAATTTAGCCTATATGGTCAGTGCCGAAATTTGCTAAAAATTCTTTATTAGATTTAGGCGTTGAGCAAAATAATATTCACTATGAAGTATTTGGTCCTCACGCTGAGTTGTGATCAATATAAATCAACAATAATTTGAAAACCCGTAGGATGGGTTAGCCCTTGTGGCGTAACCCATCATTTATGTTTAGAGTAAGCTCTAACCAATAACCTATCCGCTATTTTATAACCAATCAGCTATTTTATATTATTTAGCTAAACAATAAAATTCCGCCTAAAATCAAACAAGCAAAAAATACAGTTTCTGCAGTAATTAAAATCACAGGTTTCCAACCAACTGATACGATTTGTTTTAACGATGTTTTTATGCCTATAGCTACTATTGCTACCACCAGACACCCGCCGGAAAGGACCCGCATTATTTCCACCAGCCAATCAGGAATAAAACCTAAATTATTCATCAGTGCTAAAATAAAAAAACCAATTAAAAAGCTGGGAATAAAACTAGCCGCACCATCTTCCATCTTGGTATTACGCTCTTTAAACGCAAAAAATATCATCATCACTATCGGAAGCAGCAGCGCCACTCTCAATAATTTTATGTATGTGGCAATATCACCCGCTTCAGGCGAAATAGAATAACCCGCACCGATAACCTGTGCTACATCATGAATAGAACCACCAATAAACACGCCTGCCATATCATCAGGCAATTCAAATATTTTGGTTATTATTGGATATACGACCATGGCAATAGTACTTAACGTAGTGACACCAATAACCGTCAAAGCAAAGAATTTTTCTTCATATTCTTTTTTGGGTAAAACAGTTGATATCGCTGCAGCAGCCGAAACGCCACAAACAGCAACAGATCCTCCTGTAAGCACCCCGAACACTCTGGGAAGCCCAAGAATTTTTGCAAAGACAACGCCGAAAAGAATCGTTAACAACATGCTCGTCATCACGATCAATGGAGGAGTAAGGCCTAAAGAAACAATATCAGCGAAAGCAATGCGAACACCAAGTAGCGCTACCGCAAAGCGTAATACCGTGCGAGAACAAAAATTAACACCTTCTTGATGCTGTGGAGATTCATATAAAAAGTGCAGCGTTAAACCTAATAACAATGCAAACAGCATAATTGGCGCGTCGTATCGACTCGACAATGCTCCGGCAGCCAATGCGACAACCAGACAAATAATTATTCCTGAATATTTAGCCTTGATACTTTTTATCATCCCTAAACCTACTTAAAGTTAAACTCAATCACACCTTTATTTGCAACATTGTACATGGAATTTTAATCAATTAACCAGATGCCATCGCTAAAATTTGAGTAATATTTATTTCGTCCCGATACGGTACCATTTTACTTTCCCGGGTAGTTCGCGCCAAAACGGCCATTCTGTCTGCCAGTTCATTGCCTTCTATATTGGCATGAGCTTTAACATGATCAATAGTTAGATTAGCTTTTAATTTTTCATATAAATTATAGCTAATTTTAACGAGCTCCAAATTTTTAACTTCTTCACCTTTACCTCTTTTCCATCCTTTCGCTTTCCAGCCACGCGCCCATTTGGTGATGCAGTCAATCGAGTACTTTGAATCAGACAGTATTTGAACATTCTCACCTTGTGCAATATAGTTTTGAGCTAACTTGAAAGATTCAATTAAACCATTCAACTCTGCAGTATTATTAGTGCCGTTAGCTTCATAAAGCCCGTACCACAGTTGAGTTAATTCATTTTTTGTCCCGTCAGCCTGCTTTTCATATACAGCAATACCTGTACCGGATTTCCCCGGATTTGGCGAGCAAGCACCATCGCAATAAATTTGTATATTTGCAGTAGCTACAGGCGCTGCTATTTTTGACGTTCTTTGTGCTGGTGACTTTTTAGTATATGCGGGAGCATTTCCTTGTGAGTTTTTCGCAAGTGAACGTTTCATTAACGCTTTAGTGTAAGTCGATTGAAATGCTTGTTGCGCTTCTTCAAGCGAGGGAAATCCCATGTATTGTGCATCGGAAAGACCATCTATATTAGTTTTCACTTCTGACCAAACGCTAAATACGCCTGTTTTTCTACCTTTCCAAATTACGTAATGTTTTTTACTCATTGCTAAAATTTCAATCTTTGTGTCGTTGTTTTAGCAATAGTATATATGAATATTAAGATTAATCTGAAGTGCTTATTCTCCGCGATGTTTAAAAAACCTTTGGCGTCAGTTTTAGCACCCGTTTTAGCACTAGTTTTAGATGTGATTATTCAATATCTTTTGCCAGTAACCCGTATCAATCCAGCGGTTAAATTTAAAACCGATTTCCTTGAAATGTGCTACTTTTTTCATACCAAACTTTTCGTGTAACGCAATGCTTGCCTCATTTGGTAAAGATATCCCGCCAAGCACCGCATTAATTTTAGGAGAATAATGATTCAACTCAGACAGCAATGCTGAATACAAACGTGTCCCCCAACCTTGAGATTTTAATGCCGGCGTTAAATAAACCGTCACCTCAACAGAAAATTGATACGAAACACGCTCTTTCCATTTAGTTGCATAACTGTACCCAATAACTTCACCATCCAACTCAGCCACTAGCCAAGGTAAGTTATCAGCACCCTCTGATTTTCCTGCGGTAGCTGCTTGTATTCTATCGGCCATTTCTTCTGTAGTAACAATTTCTTCTTCGAAGGTGACAATACTATTAAGCACATAATAATTATAAATTTCAGCGATACTCTCTGCATCACTTATTCTTACTTGTCTGATCATAAATTCTTCCAATGACAACCTTTATCCATTCAACCTTGACCCATTACAACTTTGAACCATTACAACCTTGATCCATTACAACACAAGCGTCATAAAAATACTGTGCGAACTCTCACTGTAATCTCCAAATGCGCCACATTTAACAAAACCACAATTTTCATACAATACATGTGCAGCAGCATAAGCTGGGTCGGATAAGCAGGCAGCATTTCTGCTACCCACTCTCCTAAGAACCGTACGTGCGAGTTTCCCCGCATACGGCTCAAGCCTAGCAAAGCTCAGTGGTAAAACTCAACCGGCAGTAAATGTAACAGCATCCACCAAGGTCTAACGCTGGTTTTTGCATTTCGCTTTTTAAAGTATTCAGCGTATTCCTTGAGGAATGGATTGGCTATACTACGAATTTTAACGTGTCGTTTAATTGGAGTATAACCAGCTTTGTAGAGTATAAGTTGTTTAATATTACCTTGAACATCTTTGTCCCAAGCGAAAAATCGCCATTGGTTCATTTCTACTGTAGTGAAATATCGCCTTTTGAGCCATGCAGCATTCTTCTTCTTGTGTTTACGTTTTATCCAGCGATAAATCGCTTTGAATATTTGCGTATCCACCAGATAGAAGACGGCCTTAGAAACAGCATGACGATAGTAGTTGGCCCAGCCCCTAATGATGGGGTTGAGCTGTCTGATCAGTACATCTGCACTTACAGTGGGTTGGGATTTAATCAGATCCCTCACCTTATTCAACATTCGTTTTATACTTGCCTTAGCGGGTTTTATTAACAATTTTTCTTTGTATTTTCTGACATTAAATCCCAAAAAATCAAAGCCGGTATTGATGTGAGTTATGTGGGTTTTCTCCTCGGACAAGGAGAGCCCCCGTTGAGTTAAAAAAGCTTGCACAGCAGGTTTTACCCTATTTTCCAATATATCCGGAGAGGCAGCCGTGATGATAAAATCATCGGCATACCGAACCACGTTGATTTTAGTCAGCCCTTTGGTTGCCGAACGAACAGCGTCTTCCAACCCATCCAAAGCTATATTTGCATAAATCGGCGAAATATTGCCCCCTTGCGGCGTGCCGGCTACTGTAGCATGGAGTAAACCATTTTCCATGTAACCACTTTTAAGCCATTGTGAAAGGATCGTTTTATCCATTAAGACATGCTTCATCAACCACTCGTGACTAATGTTATCAAAGCAGGCTTTGATGTCTGCTTCGAGTACCCATTTCGATGAGCTTTTCTTGGCTAATACCTTGAAACACTGCTCTATGGCATCGGCTGCGCTCCGTTTCGGTCGAAAGCCATAAGAGTTAGGATCGGCCAGAGTTTCTGCAACAGGATTAAGGACCAACGCATAAAGTGCTTGCATGGCTCTGTCCTTCATCGTCGGTATGCCTAATGGACGTTTCTTTCCGTTAGATTTTGGAATATAAATACGCCGTAGCGGTTGGGCTTTGTAACCTTTTCTTTTTAAACTCAGAATAGCGGTGTACTTTGCTGCTGGAGTGAGCCAGCGGGCGCGGTCGATACCGGGTGTTCTTTTACCCTTGTTTTCTGTTACTCGTTTGACAGCCAGAAATTTTGCCGCAAACGAATGCGTCAGTATCCACTGTAAAGCCTTAACTTTACCGTATTTACCTTCTTTTACTGCCTTCGCAATACGCATTTGCAGTCGAGTGACCTGCTGATACATGGCGTCAGCATTAATACTGTTCCATGGTGAGCAGATTGAGGATGCACCAGCGTTAATAGCCGTCATTTGCTTTCCCTCATTGAGTCAATTCTCCAAATTCTCTTACGATTTTAGACCAGTCGGACGTTAGCTCACTTTCGTGCAGGATAACGTTTAAACCCCTATTCTCACCATTACAGCATGACATTCGCTTTTTCCGACCTCCCAAACCCGCATATCCATCGGTACTTCTTGCGAATAACCTACCCGTGAGGGAAATATACGGGGTTTCCACGTTCCGTTATGAAAAGTACGTAGGGTTAGGTGCCCGCTCTCGACCGGATTATCATATTGGCTACGTATGTAACATCGGAATTTACACAACCGATAATCAGTACTTATTTAGTTAAAGCATATCAACCACTTTTGCTCCTCAACGATAACGATCTTTATCACGGATTTACATATGTTCACCTTACCTACTACCTAGCACTCACCCGATTTGTGGTTATCAGGAAGGTACGTAACTCGCGTGTTATACCTTGTTTCCAATTAGAAACATAATGCATTGTCAGCGCAGCTCTTTATTCATGCACCTAGGTTCATCCGGTAGCACAGATGGTCTCTGCCATATCAATGGAGAGACAACTCTTCTTAACGACTTCGTGTCGCACTCCGATGTTAGTTTCAAATAAAACAATATTATGCCCACCTGAGGTTGTCGCGATAACCCCTGATGTGTATATGCCCGATCTCATTCTGGTTTTATCACTGTTCCGGCATTTTTTCTCTATCGGTTTTTGATCAAGGATACGATTGGTTGTATCGTCAAGGTAGTAATGCTGCGCATCACTGGCTAAGTCAAATAGATGTTTAAACACAGGGTAAATGTCATTACACACATACTCAACTTGATCGAATGTGGTTGATGCCGTAACTTTTACCCCGAGCAATTTTTGAATGCTGCCTTGACGGTAAAAAGGAACACCAGCGAAATATTTATAAATAGCCATCAAGGAGCGTGCCGAGTAACCATATTTTTGTGTTGGTGTCCCGTCTTTCATCACTTCTTCTGATAGCGGAGCCGTGAAATAAGCACCACAGGCATTGCAACGCAATTTTTCCATGACATGCTGCTCAGGTGTAAACGGGCTTTGCCCCGTGATACGTAAAAAATTACCGGGCTCTGTTTTATACAACTTACCCGTCAGACATTCTGGGCAGTTATCGCCTTTCTTAAGGTCTTCAAGTTGATGGAAAACAACGTTTGGTTTTACTTGAGCAAAATCGGCGTCTGTTTTAGATTTTTTGCTGCTTGTTTTCTTGGTTGTGTTTGGTTTATTCACTAAATCACACTGTTTTTCGGATGATTTTTCAATGCCAAGTAATTTACGCAATTTGTGGATAGTCACACCATGTGAAGATAAGCTATCTTGCATGCCCATCAGTGTAGTCAGGGCATCAAGAAACAATTGACAGTCTTCTGGACTCAGCGCAAGATTATTTTCTTTTGCTTCCGTTACTCTGGCAATTAGCGCTTCCAGCGCTTTGCCGTCAATGTCAGTAAAAGGCCTGCTCATTTAATGCTCCGCTTTTGGTGTTATTTTGATCAGTAAGGCTGAGTATGCGCGCTCTGGATGATCGTTCAAGTGTTATTTTGAGGATCGAAAAATTAATTTTTAATGCTAGATTGTTATTTTAATTTTTCCCAGAAAAGTGATGATTCATTACCTAAAAGTAATTGCCTTAATTGCTTTGCTGCCACAGGATTGATGGCATTATTTGATTTTGGCCAGTGTTGGAATTTGCCTTTAGACAGACGTTTAGTCATGAGCCAAAAACCCGTACCGTCATAAACTAATGTACGTACCATCGTTCTGCTTCGATTGATAAAAACAAATAAAGTGCCTGATCTGGGGTTACTTGATAAACGATCCTTGCAAATGTAAGCAAGACCATCTATTCCTTTACGAAAATCAGCAGGCTCAGTAGCCAGAAGTATATGGGTATCAGCAGTCAAGTGGATCATGAGGCGGTCCTCGAAGACGTATTGACACTTTGGGTGAGCGCAGTTAACTGAGCAGGAGAAATTTCGCCATAAAAACGCATATAACATCCATTACCAAAGGCTAATTCCATGCTTAATTGAGCATGAAGGGAAGACTCATCCAGAGACGGTAGCGTAACAAATTCCGTTGGGTCATGCTTATTATGACCATGTTTAGACCAAAGTTTGATGTTAGTGCCACTAATGTTGAGTGCAGAAATAACCTTAGAGGAAGAAAAATGAGCGAGTAAAGCGACCGCCTGCTGCTGTAATACTTTTGGTGTTTTTGATACGGCATGTTGACGTGTTTCACGCCATTCTTTAAAGGCATTAATAGCCAACGCCATCATTTCGTCAGGGTTTTGCATGTTGTCTGCTCAAGGTTTGTTTTGATGGAAACAATTAGAGCAGGTTAAAAATTTAAAGTTGAGCTAAGTTGTCGTAAGCTCACTTTCATTCAAGGTCTGAGTATTTTGGGGCTCAGACTTTTTTTGTCTGTTGTAAATAAACCTATGATAGTGAACCGGATCATTTGTATTCTCGTTTCAGGATAGACACTAAATAGTTTGGGTATATACTCAGTAAAACAAAATATTATTTAAAAATCACTAAAAAAAGCACTTAAATTAAACACCTTAATTTGGGGTGAATTATTCACGGGAAAGGGCAGCGATGGCATACGTTATTTTAAATAAGACTACTATAATAAACTATCTTAATACTATTAATTCAGTAACCAGCTATTTCGGTGAACATGAACTGGAAGTTGATGAGATAGGGGATGGAAATTTAAATTATGTTTATATTATAAAGTCTAAAACGGATCCCCAAAAAGCACTTATTTTAAAACAAGCTGTGCCATATTTAAGGTGCGTAGGTGAAGAATATCCTTTAAGTAAAGAAAGAATGACTTATGAAATAAGGGCATTGCAATTATTTACTTCGACCACATCAGCGTATATTCCAAAGCTTTATGACGTAAATGAAACCATGAGCACGGTTATTATGCAGTTTTTAGGTGAACATTTGATCATGAGAAAAGGAATGATAGCGCAGATCACTTATCCTGATTTTGCAGATCATATTTCAACATTTTTAGCGCAAAACCTTTTTAAAACCTCGTCATTACATTTAAATTCAACTGAAAAAAGACAGTTAATTGATCGATTTAATCAAAATACTGAGCTGTGTAAATTAACGGAAGATTTTGTATTTACCTTTGCTTTTATGGAACATGAAACTAATGATGTTTCTTCTGGCCCTGAAGTTGGTTCTGAAATTAGCTCTGAAATTAGCCCAGAAGTAATGTCGCTGTTTTCTGATCTGGCATTTAAACAAGGGGTTTTGGGGTTAAAATATAAATTTATGACGCAGACCGATGCATTGCTTCACGGTGATTTGCATACAGGCTCTATTATGTTGAATCAGGATGAAACTTTCGTTATTGATCCTGAATTTGCTTTTGTAGGACCGTATGGATTTGATATTGGTGCACTGATTGGTAATTTGATCATGTCATATGCTTCGCATGTTGCAGTTAATTCAGCCCAAGCGTACCTTGCATGGATTTTACAAACGATAGAAGACGTTTTGGTTTTAACACAAGATAAATTTTTAAATTTATGGCAGGAACAAAAAGAGTCTGCTTTAATCACGGAAGGTTTTATTAATGAAACATCTTTAACATTATATAAAAATGAATTTATGCTCAATATGTTAAAAGACACTGTTGGATTTGCGGGCTGTAAAATGGCAAGACGAATGTTCGGGATCGCAGGTGTTGCCGATATCAGAGAGATTGAAGATGATGTTCAAAAAGAAAAGGCTATTAATATTACCCTGAAAATTGCCAAATTATTTGTAAAAAATTATCAGAATATAACCAGTGTAAAAGATGTAATGCAACTTATAGAGGAAAACGGCCATTGAACGGACAATATAAAGCTTTTTGGATGACCAGTGAGGGTTTTATCGAAATACTGGATCAAACAAAGTTACCATTCGTTGAAGATACCGTTATTTTAAGAACGGCAGATGACGCCATTGCAGCAATTAAAGATATGCTTGTAAGGGGGGCCGGTGTAATTGGCAATATAGCGGCACTGGGGGTTTATTTAGCAGCAAAAGAGCACAAAGATTTAAAATATATTGTAAGTAAAGCAAATGATATCAGAGAGTCACGCCCAACAGCCGTTAATTTAATGTGGGCGGTAGATATTATGCTTAAAGCACTTGCGAGTAGCCGGGATGACTTGGTCGAAGTTGCCTATGCCACAGCTATTCAATTATGTGACGACGATTGCGATAGAAGCATTAAAATTGCTAATTATGGTTGTGACGTTTTTGAAAATATCATGAAAGAAAAAGGTAAAACATCAATAAATGTTTTGACACATTGCAATGCGGGTTGGCTGGGCATTGTCGATGATGGCTCTGCTTTAGCGCCGATTTATGAAGCTAAAAGAAGAGGCATTGATGTACATGTCTATGTTGATGAAACAAGGCCGCGAAATCAGGGGGCTAATTTAACCTCATGGGAACTAGAAAAGAGTGGTATTGAACATACCATTATTCCTGATAATACCGGTGGATATTTAATGCAACAAGGTTTTGTTGACGTTTGTATTGTCGGTGCAGACAGAGTTAGTGCCAATGGTGATGTGGCGAATAAAATAGGCACTTACTTAAAAGCTTTGGCAGCACATGATAATAATATACCTTTTTATGTGGCTATTCCGGAAGGAACCCTTGATTTTGAAATTCAAAATGGCGTAAAAGATATTCCTATTGAAACAAGATGTGGAAATGAAATTAAATATATTAAGGGCTTAAATAAAGAAGGTAAGGTAGAAGAAATTTTAATTATGCCAAAACATGCAAATGTTATTAATTATGGTTTTGATATTACTGAAGTGGCATAGTTAATTTGGTCACCTACATAGAGGTGTTATTATATGCCTCATAATTACTAGGTGATAATATGA
>JABSOJ010000152.1 GCA_013216005.1 Alteromonadaceae bacterium
TTTATCAATTAATTATAAAACACACAAATACATGGCTACATTTTATGACTTTTAAAGTCCATTTAAATCAATACCTTGAATGTGCGGAATGTAGGATATGAGACAAATATTTTTTTATTATAAATTGACAGATAAATTTATAACTAAAACTTATAGGTACAAGCAATTTGCCTAACTTGCTCAGGGCTATCAAAAGTAATATCTTCATGTGATTCCGCAACAGTGTAATTATAAAGTAAATCGTCCCCCTGACACTCCGCTTTGCCTGACATTGAACTAGCACAAAGGTTATCGCCATTTTCAATGTTACCCCCTAACCCACAAACGTTAATCAAGCCTTCACCGACACTGTTTATAGTGATCATTCGATCATGAATACTGATCTGCTCTAACGGTAATCCTAACGGGGTGTCCTTGGTAATATTGATGTAATCAATCATCGACATATCTTTAGAGATAACGCCATAGCAAGTTTTTTGTTTGTAGCTGTCAGACAGTGCCAGTGAAGAAATGGAGTTGCTAATATCAGGTTTAGCCAATACGTGAAGTCGTTTGATCAAGTCGCCAAATTCATATTTGACATGTTCAGACATCACCCCTAAGTGAGCGCCGGTAAAAGGGGTAACACCACCACTAGCATAAATAGCCCGTTTTCCCGCAACATAAAGACTATAAAGTCCGGCACCATTTGAGTAGAAATCAGCTACCTCACCTTTGTTCGCTAGTGCCGCTAAAATACCTTTTTCAGAAATATAAACTTTAATACGCCCGGCTCGATTTTTGAACATAAAAGCTGAGCCGGAAGGACTGGTTTTCATAGCCTCAAATGTTGACCCTCCCCCACCTTTGAGAATGACATGGGTTGTGGTTATCGCTAAAGCATCTTTTTTGGGATTAAAATCAAATAAAGCATTTCTGGAACGACCATAAAGTCGCCCCTTATAGTCCATATATGTTTTCCATGATGAGCCATTCCAAAAACCCAGATATCGACTATTGGCTTTTAACCCCGGAGCTCCTGATCTGGGTATCGGTAGCATACCGTCGGCCCCCGCCTGACCCGCCGTTCCTGTAGCCCCCGCATCACCAGTTGACCCTTTAGGCCCGTTACTCCCTTGTACACCTTGAACTCCCTGAGTCCCCCTATATCCTTTCCTGCCTTGAGCACCAGTATTCCCTTTTAATGCTGCTTTATCATAAACAAAACCATCTGATAAAATTAACTCTGTCGCTTCTATCGTACCTTTGAAGGTATGCCGACCTTTTTCCGTGTCAAAATAAACGGCAGGGTTCCCGCTTAAATCGCGTAAAACAATGGCATCTGCTGTTAAATCTAATGAAATAGTAGCAGAGCCAACATTGCCGTTACCGTCAACCGTTTGTACCGTTAAACCACCTGTTTTGCCATTGGCATCAATCCCAAAGAACGCACGGGCTTGTAACCTACCCGTTTGAGTTTCAAGGGTTTGTAAAAAACTTTTGGCACTAGCAGTGCTGCCGTCTTTTTTAGTGACTTGTGCCACTTCGAACAGTTCAGACAAAGGCTTATCATCAATCCAGACACCTCCGGCACTGGCACACTCTTCGCTGTTACGGATGATATTCCCTTTACTATCACGCCCAATGGTGCAATAGCTGACTTGCGCACGAGCTAAGGTTTGCATGGCGGTGCTCACTGTTTCACCCTCAGCTAAATCAACTTTTGCTTCTAAACTCGTTGAACGCTCTGCAAGGCGTGTGTTTTGATCTGTTAATGTTTGCGTTGTCTCGTTAACCTGAGCAATTTTATGATTGAACTCACTGCTCAGGGTTTCAGATACTTTAGTGCTTGCTTCATCAACAACACTCACTACCTTTTCAGTACGGGCATAAAACGTTAATTGCTCATTTAACTGAGCAACTAAGCTATTGCTTTCATTCGCCTGTGCCTTAGTTTCGGATAGCTCTGTGTCAAATTGCTGTTGCGCAATCACAACATCGTTAAGCTTATCTGCATCAAATTCAACGTCTGATAAAACCTCTTCTGCAGTAGTCAGCCGACTGGACATTTCAGGGATCGCGTTTAATGTATCTTGAGTGGCTTGGTTTAATTGTTCTAATTGAAGTTCAAGATTGTAAGTGTCAAACACTGCTTGCGCGTTTAAAGTGGATACGACCACCTTTAACCAGTCAGAAGCCCCCGCAACATTGACGGAACGACACTGAAAGTTATAATCCGTTTCCGGCAATAATCCGGTGAAGGTATAAATATCTCCCTGTGCAATATTACCTTCTTGTGGATCTGCTTCAGTCCCAAGGTATCGCCACTGGAACGTTGTATTTAAAGACAAAACACCCGCAACCGTTGCCGATAACGTAACTGAATTATGATTAATGGCGTCAATAGACACAGTAGGCTTACCCGGTAAAATCACGGTAAACTGAATAACGGCTGCATTAGACATAAACAAAGCATTTTTAGCGACCACCGTTGCAGTATATTTACCCACGGATAAATGCCTGAGTTTAATGCAAATATCGCTCGTTTCCTGACTAAATACGATGGCATCTGTTTCCGCATTTTTAACGATGATCTCATAGCCGGTGACTAACAAATCATTCGGATCATTCCATGACAATTCCCCCAGAAAATCTTTGTCATCGACAATTGTTTGATAAACTAATCCTGTCGGGGGATTAATATCTTGGGGTAAAGCAAAACTAGTGTCGGCAACCTCTTCAACCACATCACCAATCGCCCACGGATAAATCAAGCTTTGGTGTTCGACCGCCTGAAATCCAATGGCCCCTGTTTTTAAGTCAACATCAACACTTTCAACACGAAAGGGTTTGGCTTGCCAACCGAGTATTTGACTGTCTAAGGTGATAATATCACCCGCTTCCACCACCATAGTTTCAGGTGTCCCCGTAAACAGTGCCCCCATTAAATGACGGCTGCGATGCGCTATAACATGGCCCATTTGCAGGGCTTCAGCTTTATTGTTTATGGTGTCAAAATCAAATTCACCTAATAATAATTTATTATTTAGTCCTGGTGTACCTCCATCCTGAATGCGCCACTGTTGATGAAGTGCATCATCGTCAGGGAATACAGCTTCATCGTCTTCCCCTGTCAGTTCGTTCCTAAATCGAATAATGACCTGATTATACCTGTCACTTTGACTGCCCCCTTTGCATTGAATAGCCCCGATCAAATTATCGCGGGTAAAGGCAAAAACAGGATCATCATCTTTTTCAATAGCGATGCAGTATTTGCCGTTACTTTCCGGCAAAATGGCACGCAATCCACCTAACAAAATTTCTACATTCTCTTTTAACGTTTTTTCGCTATCTAACCTGACATTGCAACTTAACAGGTTTTCATTGATTGTTTCTTTTACGGAGCCAACGGGCTCACGACTCCATTTTCTGAGATCTTTATCCCAACCGATACGATAAACTGTTTTGGTATACTCCCTACTGGTTTCAATAAAATCAGCCGCCTCAATAAAGCTTTGTGTATCGAGTTTATTGAAAGACAGACCTTTGCCGTAATGGGTGTTAGTTAAATAATCATAAACACAAAGTGCTGCATTTTGACTGTATTTACGTTGCTTACCGTGAAAATTGCCTCGTACATCAAGTACTTTCAATCCCTGAATATCAGCAGAAATACTTGGCTCTCCCTGCCACCAGTTCACTTTTTTATTTTGCTTTAAACGCACGTAGGCATACGCCACATTTTTCAGTTTCGCGGTGCGTTTCCATTGGCTAAAATTTACCGCGAGTTCAGCACAATAAGACTGATCTTCACTGCCCGTATACTTTTTAATAAAGTAGCGCTCAGCATCGATTTGCTCCTGGGGAATATCATTAAAATAGAGCTTACCTATTCCTGCTATTTCACCAACACTAAACACACAAATAAAGTGTAAATACTCGTTTTCGGCTCCACCACGTTTATCGGTCGTGGTTTTAAACACTTTAATACAGGGCGATTTTTTAACAAAACCATAAATGATCGGCACACCTTGATTGGTGCCTTTTTTTTCAATATTTACCCCTTGTGGTTTAGGCTGACTTGGCATGAACCACCCTTTTATTTGTCGCCACTTTCTTGATAACCAACCCATTATTTACTCCCCCACTTATACTCTTTGCCACTTTCAGCGGCAAAATCAAAACCTGTATCACCCGGTGCAAAGCGTTGTAAGCTGGCAGGGGTAGTTCTTATGCCGCCTTTTTGTTTCCAGTTGGCAAATTCACTCGATATTTTTTGTTTAATAATGGCTTTACCTTTTGTGGGATCATCAGTAATGCTTGGCGCACCATCGATGATCATAGCGCCCATGGCAATGGGAGTGCCTGCAATGGAATAGTCCTGGTTTAATATCGCAAGGAATATGTCGACGTCTCGACCTTGTTGTGCTCTGCCGAGAAAAAGTGCAACTAAACTGGGATCTACCGCATCCAGTATCAAAGTCGAACTTGAGACACGAATATCAATCGTTTGTTTTAGATTGCCAAACCCAAGCAACTGACCATTAGACAAATAAGAATTTCCCTTGTAGCTAATGTCTGTCGCAAAATTGGTTAAATACACAGCCTCAGGAATGAGATCTAACTTAATCAGCACTGCACGATGATGATCTTCTTTCAGTCGGGCAAGGGTATCAGGATGAAGCTCCAGCATTAAAAAACCTCCTCACAGTTAATTTTTAGTTTAGTTTGACGATTGAGTTCCAGTTTTAATTTTGTTAACTCAGTTGTATTACGTACCGTGAACGGCACATCATTCACTACTACCCCTTCATTGCGTCCAACCGTGGAAATCAAACGAGGATAAATCGTGGCAGTGTTACCCGTTGCGCTTTCTTTTTTAGCTATTTGATAGACCTTGGCATGACCGGCAAACTTAAAAAAGTCACCGGAGGCAGGGGTATAATTTTTAAATTCAATAATATTTGCACCGATTGATTTTGGCGTTACCACACTAACCGCACCAACAATATGCCCAAGCGGTTGACTCCAATAGGGCACCACCACCTGAAAACTGTCATGTACTCCCCGCGCATTTAAAAAAGCAAACGTGCTGCGTAAGGCCAATCCTTTTAAAATGCCGGTAGTCAGCTCAAACTCCCATCGATGCGCCCCCACACTCGTCACAATACTTTTTAACGATTGGGCTTCATTTTTATAAGCAGGTGAATAACTTTTTGGTACGGTTACTGAAAAAGAAACATCAGGAAATTGCATTAAAACGCCTCACCTTTATCAGCTTTCGCCATGGCAACGGCGTTATAAACAAGCTCTTCCTGACCATCAAGCAATCCGGCTAAACCACTGTTGTCCATCGCGGTAAATTCGTTGGTAATATGTACGTGAATATCTCCCTTGCTATTACCGACACCATTATTTTCGCCGCGATTAGCTACAGGCTGCAATTGCGATGAATTAAAAACAGCACCACCATTGCCACCGAGCAAGAAATTACGACCACCCCACGCTAGAACTTCCGGTTTATTGCGCTCCCCCACTTCAACAATCGAACGACCGCCAACATTGCCCCCTTTTTCTAACCCACTAATGGATGCTACATTCACCGCTGTAGCCCCTGTTGCTAACACTACCGCAGGCATGTTGTAAGGAAATGGCGCACTGGACCACGCTTTTTGAATAGCGACCCAACCTTCACCAAGAGCAATTTTTAGTTGCGCGGCTTTTTCTTTAACAAGATTTTTGACACGAAGTGCGTCCTGAATTTTGGCGAACTTCTGACTATTGATTGATTTTATTTTGAGAATTTTTTCTTCGTGGTTTTGTGTTTTTTTCTCTTCGTTGTCTCTTGCATCATCTTTATTTTGAGCAGGAAGTACACCCGCTTCCTCTGCGGTATAACCAATATTTTCAACCCGATCTAATGCCACGGCTTCTGCAGCGGCTAATGATTGTCGTTTGGCTTCTTCCGCCCATGCGACAATACCATCGTAGGGCAAAGGCTCATTGGCAAAAGCGGCCAGTTCTGTTTTTATCGCGTCCATTTGTGTGTGCATCGCGTCAGCCATACCATTAATAAAGCCACTGGTTTTGGCTTCAACACCAGGAATAATATTTAAGAAATGAGTCAGTCCTTTATCCAGCCAGGCGATGCCCTTCAACATGCCGGTAATTGCCGCTGCAGTCACCAGCTTTAAACCTTTCCACACCGCTTTTAAACCATGAATGGTATTGGCAACATAAGCGACCGCTTTTGTAACTGCATCCATTGCTTTGGTAGCAAAAGTGCCAAAACCTCCTGCTTCCAGTGCCGCATTATAAAACTCATCTGAAATGGCTTTAACGTAAGGCGCTAATGTCACGGTGATGGTATTGCCTAATCCAGAGACAACCCCAGCACTTTTGGTCATCGCATCATTTGCCGCTTCAACTTTAGCCGCATCAACACGATTAAGTGCCAACCCTAATGTTTTTGCTTCTTCAGCGGTCTGGTTTAAAGCGGTTTCCCCCAGCGCTAATGTATTGAGTAAATCAGTGCCTTTTGCGCCAAATAAATCATAGGCAATGGCGACCTTGTTACCGTGGTGTTCAACGCCTTTCATCGCTTCTGATATTTTTACAAAGGCTTTATCCGGCGACATTTTTGCTAATTTTTGTGCATCAAGTCCTAAGGCTTTCAATGCCTCCTTGCCTTCCCCCATGCCCTTAGCCGCATCCTGAATTTTGACCGTCATATCAAGCAGTCCTTTATTCAGTGTTTTACTCGATACCCCCGTTAAATCGGCTGCATGTTGTAACCCCGCTAACGCTTGAGTAGTCATCCCTAATTTATCCGCTTGTTTGGCTAAGGCATCAATGTTGGCTGAAGATTGCTTGTAAATCGCGGCTAAGGCAGCTCCACCCACAACACCAATTGCCCCGAGTGATTTAACCACGGTGGCAGAATTGGCCCTGACTTTTTGAGCAAACGAGATTGATTTTTGATTAGCTTTTTTTAATTCACGCTGAAAGTGAGCGCTGTTGCCTCTTAAATCAATCGTTAATGTTGATAATACAGACATGGTTCCTCACAAGACTCTTCATTAAGATAAGTACTAGACTATTCATTAAAAAAATCATTCGCCAAGTGCTTTAAACAAGGCGATTTGCTGTGCGATTGTTTGGGGTGGAGTTTTAAAACGCGGCATAAACTCAGCCGGTTCAATAAATGTTTTTCTGGTGTAATGCGGGCTGTTCACTATATTGGCTTGTTGAATGGCAAAACGATGCGTTTGTGCTTTTGCGCCAAAGGGGTATAACCGATAAAAAGCTTGCCATTCGTCTAACTGTACGGCTGATATACTGTTTAACAGTGCGTCAATATCTAAGATCCCTGCAGCCAAACCAAGTTGCATGGCGAATACTCGCTCTGGCTGCTTACTCAGTTTTTTGCGGCGACTTCCTCACTGTCTATCTCATCATTATTCTCATCAACCCCCTCACCATTCTGACTATTAAATGAAATGCCATTGAACTGACAAATAGTGACAAAAGCCTCAGACGTTTCAGCTGGTCTGTTTTGTACTAAGCTTTCAATCTGCTCATTGGTGGACAATAACAACTCTCCTTGGTCATTAACCATGGAAGCCGCCAACACTTTCGCTTGTGGACGTAACAAAGACACTTCGTCTTTATCCTCACACATTGAGATCAACGCCAAATATTGTATACGCTCAGAAGCGGTCCATTGTCGTACCCTAATTTTTGCGCCAAATAAATCTAAGTGTTCCGTTTTTAACGCAATATGTGTCAGGAGTTCTTGTGCTGTATTTAAGACCATTTGGGTTTTCCTGAAATTTTAATGGTAAATGATTGAGTAATGCTTTCTTTTAATGGCGTGGCAATACCATAATTAGTGACTAAACCCGAAAAAGTCACCACGGTATGATCAGCATCAGGCCATGCTATTTGATAATTGACGGGTACATCCGCATCAAAATCACTTCGCAATAAAACCGCCGTAGGATCTGTTTTTTTATACTTCACTTTAATGGTCACTTCACCTGCGCTACGTAAACCGCCTTCAAATTCTTCATAACCACCTTCACTGTCAAACGTAGTTGTGTCTATTGTTTCGCGGGTTAAGCTGATATCGCCCATTTCTAATATTTCAGCTATATCCGAAAAGGTTTCTTTACCTTCCTTACCTTTATTAGCTTCACCGTTTCCTCGGCGTAATTTTGTGCCTATACCTTTACTCATGTGCCACCTTTATTTATGTGATGCCCTTATAATGAAGGGTTAATTCAAGGGTTAAACGATGCTCATTTGGCTTATTGACCAGCCGCTCGGTTATATCGAATATGGCCAGAATATAATGATCTTCAACGTTATTTTTTAAACTGGCTAAAAACGGGATCAGTATTTTTTTAACGGGGATCAAATCTGTCGGGTGTGACACCCACACATCAATCTGCAACTGTGCTTGCTGTTCACCACTTAACCCCGAATAAGTTTGCTCATGCTGATTCAAAATGTTTTGCACTAACAGACAGGGAAATGCAGGGTTTTCTGGTAAGTTGCAGGCATAAAGACGATTATTTAGGTATTCCGCTAACACCAAATTTGTTTTAAATGCGTTAACTAATGTCAATTCGATTATCTCTTAGCAACTTTTTTAGCAACACGAGCTTGTTTTCTGGCAACAGATTCAATGCGCTTTTTCAAAATACTTGAAAATATACCAACAGAATTTTGCCAGTTTCGCGTTAATGCTTGACGTAAAAAAGGGTGTGCGGGTTGTTTAGCGGTACCATATTCAGCGGCTAAGACCCGATGAAAATATTTTTTGTTGATCGCCACCCTCGCCGTTGCTACCGTACTCGTTTGCCCTTTGCCTTTTTTACTGCGAATTTTGATCCCGTTAAAAAGTAATGCGCCGGTATCTTTAGGGGCATTCGCCAAAACATCTTCATAGACAGGTTTTGCCGCCGCCCTTAGTGCGGATACCATTACTTTTTGCGCAGTTTTCACCTCAAGTGCTTTTAACGCTGTTTCTAATCCTTTCAAGCCGGAAACATTCATTGACTCAAGCATTAGCTTCTCACCTCCACGCAATGAATATTCAGGCGTCTGTTGGCTAAATTTACATTTTCAACGGATTTAATTTCATAGGTGATAGTGTTTAAGTGCAATTGTTGTTTTGCCGTAATGCGCGCATCAAACCGACTGAATAAATGTAAAGCGATCTCCTGACTGTCTTCTGTGGTCAAGGCCGCACGATTCATTTTATAACTATCTACTCCGATCCGAATTTGAAACGCGACGGGGGTTGATGTTGGATAACCAAAGTCATCAAGTGTATTAGCCGCAACAAGATCAGTGACCGAAGCCACATGTTTAAGATCTCCGGCTTTTACAAGTTCTCTAACCAACATACACCTCAGTAAAACCCGCAAGACACGCCTTAAAAGCCGGGTTTTCAGATAAGTTTATATCCGTTGTTGATTCCCGATGTAAATACAAGGTCGATAACACCAGTTTGATGGCCATTTCTAATGCCGACTTTTTAGATCC
>JABSOJ010000153.1 GCA_013216005.1 Alteromonadaceae bacterium
ATGTCTCTTGTGGTTTTTTGCTTTGTCTAGACAACAAGTATTTTATCACAATGAGACGTCAACCTCTTTAAAATCATTGATTTAAGTTTGTTTTATTTCTTTTTTTGAACTCCGAAACTTGAGTTATTAGCTGACAAACACAAGTAACATCAACCTTTAAAGTGTACCGCGTAGGATGGGTTAGCCAAAGGCATAACCCATCCTACATCTGATATAAATAGTTCACAGCAAAAGAATAAAACCAAACAGACCCTACCAGCTAGACAAAGCCTGCAAACTAAAATGTTCGCCACGATAAGCTAAAATAACCTTTTGTGGCAATATTTCAACTAATAGAACATCAGCTGAAATATAATCATTTTCAACTTTATCTTCACCGTTAACCCGTACCCAACCAGTTCCATCGCTGGCATAAATATGCATTGAAAAATCCATTTTTGGTACACCATTTTGTACCCAAAGAGGCATTTCAATCAGATGACGGGTTGGAGTTGATGCATTTATTGCTCGGTTATCATTTCCATTATTTCTACCGGAACTTTCGTTTTCGCTGCTGGTTTCATTTGTGGTATTAGTTTCATCAATCGCTGATTGAAAAAGCGATAATAAATCACTAGACACACCATCAGTTGCTTTAACATTAAACTTAATATCATTTAATTTTTCTGAAGCTGTTTGTACGTTTATTATATGTTCAACAATTTCACTTTCACTATTTACATCCCCCAGAGCTTTTACAGGCGGATTTTCAAAATAATCTTCCGCTGGGATCTTAGCTACTTCTGCATTTGCAGATGTATTTACAGTTGTATTATTAGATGAACCATTAATAAATTCAATTGCTTGAATTGCAGGAGCTGTTTGAGTTATAGCCTGTGAAGTTGCAGATACAATCGCGACAGGAACAGGTAACTGAGCTGCTGTTTGAGTATTTAACGGCTGACTGTGACTACCAAGCCAAAACCCCATAGCTAAAGCCAAAAAGATGGCTAAAGTAAGTAATACTCCCCACGCAATAGACTGAGGTCTAAACTCGGTTACCACCCTTATAGGTGTAGGCCGATCGAAATCTTGCATTTGCAAAGAAGCATTTGCTGAAGTGTTGAAAGCGCTATTTAACGAGCTATTCAACGACAAATGCTCATTCTGGGTATTCTGTTCCGATTGCTTTTTATTTAAAGCGTCTAAAATAAATGACATGGTTAAAATTACTACTTCAATTCAAAAACGGGTAAGCCCTGAGAAACAGTGTTACTCAATAACATCAATGTTCTCACATCGGCTTTAGGACCGGACATAATGCCATATTGTCGCTGAAACTGCTGCAATTGATTTTCCAAAACAGCATCCCACTTTTTAACAGACCTCGTAGGGCGTTGTTGGGTCTGACTTAAATGATCTTCAAGCCATTGTAACAAAATAGCAGGACTATGCTGATCAACAAGCTCAACCAGTTCATTTTGATTATTTTTAGGCGCTTGCCATAAAACCAATGCTCCGCCCTGCCAATATTTACCCAGCCACGCCTGATCAATAACCCTAACCTGATCGACACCTTGCTGGTTGAAAAAATTAAAACTGAGCTTTGCACCATCAACTTTTGACAGTAAACCATAAAAAGCCACGCCCTGCTCATCAACAAATTTAAATACCGAAGGATAGTTTAACTTCAATAGACCAGATAAATTTCCCTTATACCAAAAACAGGCAAGATCAAATTCAGACGCTAACTGGCAAGGCTCGTTAATAGCCTCATCAACAACAATACGCCACAGGGAAAATAATTTCCTGACACTTTCTGGCAAACTTCTGTTGTGCAATGTTTCCACCACCCAATTCAACTTTTTCACTTCATTTTCATCAATTACCTGAACAGCCTTCACAAGAGCGTCAGCACTTAACTGATCTCCCCTACCTTGCTCTTCTCCACCTTGCTCGCCTTTACCAAGGTAATACCCGAAAGCTATGACCAAAATACACAAGCCAATTGCCGCAGCAACTTTTACCTGTACTGCATGCCACCAATTTTTACGCTGCTGTTCATAACCCAGCGCTTCAACAGAAGCGGCCAAAACTAATTTTTTATCGACTAATTGCTTATTTGCACCATAAGCCCCTAACAACGCACGATCGCATAACAAATTAATTAACCGTGGAATACCATCAGATAATTGATGAATGGTATTAATTGCCTGAGAAGTAAATAATTGCTGATGACATTCAGCCACCGACAACCTGTGTTTAATGTACAGGCTGACTTCCTGTTTCGTTAATGGTAAAAGATGATATCTGGCGGTGATCCTTTGCGCTAACTGTCTTAAATCGCGACGTTGTAACAATTGCTGTAATTCAGGTTGACCAATTAAAATCACCTGTAATAATTTCTTTGTATGTGTTTCAAGATTGGTCAATAAACGCAATTGTTCTAAAACTTCAGGTTTCAAATGCTGCGCTTCATCAATGATCAATAAAGTATTTTTTCCTGCATCATGATTTTTTAATAACTTTTCCTGGATCTTATCCGTTAAGGTTTTTAAAGTAGCCCCTGTTTTACGATAACGAATTTTATATTCATCGCAAATAGTCGCCAACAACTCTTGGCTAGATAGCGTAGGATTTAAAATAAAAGCAGCCTGAGTATTTTCCGGTAATTCATCAATTAAACAACGGCTAACCGTTGTTTTACCTGTTCCGACTTCACCGGTAAGTAAAACAAAACCACCCGTTTCACCTAAACCATAAGTTAAATGTGCTAAAGCTTCGCGATGTCGATCACTCATAAATAAATAATGAGGATTAGGCGCAATTGAAAAAGGAATTTCTTTAAGACCAAAAAAACTTGTGTACATAGAAAATTATAAAGTTATCAAAGTGAATGCCCCATCGAAATTACATTGTTCAGGGCTATAAGTCAAAATTAGCAAGATTATTTAAGTAACAAAAATTATCTTTTTGTTACTTATCTTTATATTTTAAATTAGGTTATTCACATTCGCATGCAATATTCCCTTATCTTACCTTTGACTGATTATATTTTCTTTTATTCTGAAGACCCTAAAACTAGAGTTAATGAAACTTCTTTTCATATTTTTAGACTTTACAATGATGTAAGAAAAAATTAGATAACGGGGAATAATTCAGGCATTAAACTATGACTTAAACACCTTTTAAAAATAATGACATTGGACGTAATAAAGAAACAAAGTTGGGCAGTTTTTGTTTCTGCAAACAATTTAAATACTCTCTAACTGTAAAAGGAGGGTTTTTTATACTACTAATGTGATTTTGAGCTGCTTTTAAAATCGAACTGGCATCAATATAATATAGATCAGATAAGAACTCATCCGGATGAACAGCTCTAATATCAAAAGTATCAAGATACTCGTTAGGAAAATCTTTTAGGTTAAAAGTAACGATTGTTTCAGCATTTCCCTGTATCGCTGCAGCAAGAACATGTCGATCATCTTTGTCTGGCAATTCCAGCCCATTAATTAAAGGCTCATACCCTTTAATCACAGAATCAAGTACATTGGCATTCATTAATCGTCTAACCCGATCAAGTTGCTCAGGTCTAATAGCGGGGTTATCTTGAAGTAAATTCCTGATCCATTCATCATGTATTTGCTCTGACCATTTAGCACGGAACAACTAGCACGGAACAACCCTGTATTTGATAAATACATTAAATAACTGCGTAATGGCGCTGGATACATAACGCAAGCATCAAACAAGACAGTATAACAAGTCATCAGTATCCCATATTTCCTAACTCTTGATCTAATGAAGATAAATCGTTGAGAGATTTCAATCGCTTAGTTTCCAGCGCATCTTTATATTTCATTATGTCTGTAAAAGCTACTTTTCTACGATTTCCAGTTCGGCTATGAGGTATTTCCCCGGTATTGAGGAGTTTAATAAATGTTGACCTTGATATATTCAAAATGTCAGCTCCCTCTTGTGTCGTCATTTCAGCATGTATCGGTGTGATATTAACAACGTTACCTTGTCCAAGTTGCGTTAAAATCTCAACCATCAACTTCAAAGCTCCAGAAGGTATTGTAACAGCATGCGCTACACCATCATCTGATGTAATGTTAAAAGTACTGGCTTGCCCGTCCATAGGTAAAATCGCAGATAATTCCTGACTAGATGCTTTAGCTAAAGCTATTTCTTCTGCGCTAGATAATGACCGTAATGTATCCATTTTATTTCTCAATTTTATGACGATTTAATTCACCTTCTACTATTATTCGCAATATTCGAAAACGGATCCCGACAACATTTTCAAACATGAAAAAAACGCCTAATGCCAAAAACCTTGATTCTTGAAATAAAATTGGCTCATTGAAATAAAATCTATAACCATTTCCCTATAGAAAAACATTCATTTATCAATATCCTAAACATACTCCCATTTTCACCAAATACTTAATAACAATTGGCTATAAAATATACTTCAAATGCATTAACACAATCTCTTTTTCCATTAATAAATCACTAAACAAAATAAACTACATTTAACAAAGCTAAAGCATGATTAAACAAATAACCAAATTTAAATCAAACCGCATAACACTTCCTGTTTCCCTGTTTTTCCTGTTTTCCCTGTATTAGTTACAAATTTCTCTCTCTCCAATTACAGCTGAGTTAAACCAATAATTATGATAAACTGCTCGCACTTCCACTTTAAATGTAACGATTAAAATAGGTTATTACGTTTTGCCAACATCCAATACTAAACACTCTGCTATTGCGCAATTAAACACTTTTCTTGTTGGAGGGGCTGTTCGTGATGAAATGCTGAGCAGAACCATCATTGAACGGGATTATTTAGTTGTTGGGGCGAGTGTTGAGCAAATGCTTTCGTTAGGATTTCAACAGGTGGGTAAAGACTTTCCGGTATTTCTACACCCTAAAACCAAAGATGAATATGCACTCGCAAGAACAGAGCGCAAACAAGGACATGGATATACAGGTTTTGTTTGTCATGCCAGTCCGGATGTTACTATTGAAGAAGACTTAATTCGTCGCGATCTTACCGTTAACGCCATGGCAATGAGTGATGATGGCACTATTATCGACCCTTTTAACGGTCAACAAGACTTGCAGGACCGAATATTGCGTCATGTCAGTGATGCTTTTATTGAAGATCCCTTACGTGTACTACGAGTCGCCAGATTTGCAGCCCGATATTTTAGTTACGGTTTTACCATTGCGCCGGAAACCTTACAATTAATGACAGATATTAGTCAAAGTGGCGAATTAAGTTCATTAACCTCAGAGCGGATCTGGCAAGAAATGCAACGCAGCCTGACAGAAGATCATCCTGAAGTATTTTTTGACGTATTACATCAATGTGATGCGCTCAAAGTAATTTGGCCTGAACTTGACGCTTTATGGGGCATACCTAATCCCGCAAAATGGCATCCGGAAATTTGCAGCGGCATTCACACTATGATGGTCTTGCAACAATCTGTTTTGCTTACTAATAAAGTATCAACCACTGACACTTTAACAGAAAAGACACACATACGTTTTGCAGCGCTTTGTCATGATTTAGGAAAAAGCCTAACCGCTAAAGAAAACTGGCCAAGTCACCGCGGTCATGAAAAAGCAGGGTTAAAACTCGTTGAAAGAATTTGCAGTCAACTTAAAGTACCGAATAATTACAAACAATTAGCGTTAAAAGTTTGTGAGCATCATTTACATTGTCATAATGCATTCGACTTAAAAGCCACCACGGTGCTGAAAATATTTAACCAACTTGATATCTGGCGAAAACCTGATGAATTTGATGATTTTCTTTTAGCTTGTCAGTCAGATTATCAAGGTCGACTGGGGTTTGAAAAACGTGCTTATCCGCAAGCACAATATTTACGAGACCTAGCAGTAACCGCCCGCGCAGTGAATGCTAAAATTTTTCTTGAACAAGGTTTAACCGGGTTAGCCATTAAGGAAGCCATTGCTAAAGCTAGACTTGAATCAATAAAAAAAGTTAAACAACAACATGAGCTTGAACACAGCTCTGAATAAACGGCTCTGTTCCATAATACTGTTGTCCCTCGATGAATCCCCTATTTTTAAAGGGTTAGGCGATAAATTGGTTTTTTAACGAGAATTAGTCACAGAGTCCTAGATATAAGGGTTGAGTTTAATTCCATTTGAAGGGACAACAATTATCTACAACAGAGCCGAATAAACGCTATCTCCAGCCTTCTAACTAGGAAAGACACAAATAGCGTCAAAAATTTATTAGCTGATCAATTGCAATAGAATATGATATCTTGCTGGTGTTTAAACAATACCATTAAAAGAGCGCTATTTTATGTCACAAATTTTAGTCATTGACGATCGAAGCGATATTCGCTTAACGCTGAACATGTTGTTAAAAGATAACAATTATGATGTTGTTGAAGCTGACAGTCCCCAAATTGCCCAGTTAATGATTAAAAAAAATGATATCTCCCTGATATTATTAGATATGAACTACACCCTGGATACTACTTCAGGTGAAGAAGGTTTAAGCTTTTTATCCTGGTTAAAAGCATCAGAAATTAACATTCCAACAATAGCAATGACCGCGTGGTCGAATGTAGATTTAGCGGTTAAAGCAATGCAACTGGGCGCTAACGATTTTATTGAAAAGCCCTGGAAAAATAAACGTCTCTTACAAATAATTCAACAACAAATCGCTTATCAGGATTTACAAACTCAAAACACTAAACTTAAACAACAACTGGCTGAAACAGTTGATCAAGCCTACGTATGGCGTTCGGCTTCAATGTTGCAACTAATGCAGCAAATTAAAACGGTTGCCAATACTGATGCCGGCATTTTGTTAACCGGAGAGAATGGCACAGGAAAAAGCGATTTAGCACGTCATATTCACAAGAATTCACCCCGGAAAAATGCTTCGTTTGTTTCAGTGAATATGGGAGCCATTTCAGAATCTTTATTTGAAAGTGAAATGTTTGGCCATAAAAAAGGCGCATTCACCGATGCTAAATCTAACCGTATCGGTCGTTTTGAACTAGCAGAACAAGGCAGTTTGTTCCTAGACGAAATTGCCAATATTCCTCTGGCTCAGCAAAGTAAATTATTACGGGTATTAGAATCAGGCGAATATGAAGTGCTTGGCTCCAGCCAAACCTTGCGAACCAATATTAGAATCATCAGTGCAACCAACGGTAATATTGCCAACCTGATAAAAAAAGAAGTATTTCGGGAAGACCTGTATTACCGCTTAAATACCATTGAATTTCGTTTGCCATCACTAAAAGAACGCGGCGAAGATATTATTCCTCTGGCTGAATTTTTCATCAAAAAATTTGGCGATAAATATAACCGCCCAGATTGTACATTAGAAGCCTCTGCAAAAACGGCACTTAGCGATTACCACTGGCCGGGCAATATCAGGGAACTTAGTCACTTAATTGAACGAGCAGTATTACTTTGCCAAAATGACAATATAAAAGTTGATGATTTACACTTAACAAACAGCACCAGTACCACCAACACTGAATTACCGCTGATAACGTTAGAAGAAGCTGAAATTAAACTGATTAAACTGGCACTTAAAAAAACAGACAATAACGTGCCTCAAGCAGCAACATTATTGGGGCTAACTAAATCATCAATGTACCGCCGATTAGAAAAATATGAAATACTTCAATCGTAATTCACTGGAACTCTACATAATTAGCAGAATAAGCTTACTAAGCTTACCTTTTCCGCTGCTTTTTGCCTGGTGGGCCACTGCTAATGAATTAGACACAGATTTAATGCTGCTTGGAGAATTTCTGATAGTTTTATTTCTGATAATTTTCAATTTTAGTTTTAAAAAACGTCTTTTAACCTCATTTGACCGGGCAACATTACACCTTGAAGCGATTAATAATGAAGATTACAAACAGTTTGCCAAACCATCCTTTACACAAGGAAAAGTCATAGAATTTCATCAGCAACTCAACAAATTAAGTATACACCTGCAACAACAAAAGTCCCGTTACGATCAACATGCTTTTTTGGTTTATCAACTTATCGAACAATTAAATACCCCAATGTTGGTATTCAACGTTAAAGGGCAACTTTCTTTCGCTAACGCCGCATTTCATCAATTATATAACCAACCCTGGCAAATGTTCCGTCATGGCTCACACGACCTGCTAGGTCTGGAAGAAAGTACTGAGGGATGGAGATTTAAAGAATCCACGAAAAACAGACAATGGCAAATCAGACAAAGTGTATTTGAAGACTCTGATGATCTGCACCAATTACTGGTATTTGTGAATATTGAATCAGCATTAAGAGCAAGCCAGCTAGACGCCTGGCAACAAATAATAAGAGTGCTCAGCCACGAAATCCGCAATTCATTAACACCGGTTTCATCATTGGCAGAAAGTTTATTAGAACGACTAACAAAGTCCGAACAAGCTAACTCACAAGAACATACTCAAGCGCAGCAGCAGGACAAGCAACAACAAGAACTAGAACTAGAACAAAAGCTACAACAAAAACAGCAAAAAAAGAACAATGAACGTAACAAACAAGCTCTAAGCTTAATTGCTGACAGATGTTTGCACTTACAAAATTTTGTTGAACGTTACGCTTCATTATCGAAAACATCACAATTAAACTGTCAATGGTTAAACATTCAGGAAATAGTCAACCGAATGACCAGCCTCTATCAACAAATTAACGTTGAGAGCAAAATAAAAACCGATAAAATATGGGCCGACGCCGCCTTTTTTGAACAAGTATTAATTAACTTATTTAAAAATGCAGTAGAAGCAGACGCCACTAAAATTAAACTCGAAGTTTCATCAGACCAACAATTCAGCGAAATAAAAATCATCGACAACGGCCACGGCTTTAGCAATATAGACAACCTGTTTGTACCGCTTTACTCCACTAAACCACAGGGCCAGGGTATTGGGTTGAGTTTCTGCCGGAATATTATTGAACAGCATCATGGGACTATTGAGCTTGCTAATAATAAGTCGGTTAAGGATGGGGTGTTGGGGGTTACTATTGTTATTTTATTGCCTTTGAGGTGATTTTTTTGATTAATATTATTAACGCATCAGTAATTTATATACTGAGATAAAGACTACATATTCGCTTTATTCTCATTCAACCTAAACTAAAACCCTGCCATCTAAAATATAGAAAAATTAGTAGGTTGAAGGTTTTTTTTAGCAATGTATTCTACACTGAGATCTCGGACAGAAAAATAATAGATATTGAAGTGCTTCACTTTTCCTTTTACCATAGGTAATTAGGCTAAGAAATTTAATCAACCGCCTAAAAATAGCAGTTACAGGCACCTAAATTATCTCAGTTATTAACCGCTAACTTCCGAACTAAAAATGGGGGTGGTGGGTAGGCTGTCGAAAACTCGTGCTTTTGGGGATATTCAATTTACCAGTTTTTGACTTTACAAAGTATGATGTTTAC
>JABSOJ010000154.1 GCA_013216005.1 Alteromonadaceae bacterium
TAAGTGTCAGGAATAAATATATTTTGATGGGTTACGCCTGCGGCTAACCCATCCTACGCAATAAAATTTATATTTTGAAAAGTTGACACTGTTTTTATCTAAAAAGCACAATAGAAACAGATTATTATAGTCCTTAAAGTTAACTGCGATACTGTCAATTTTAACTATGTTTTGTTGGTGTTTTCAAATTACCTGAGCAGATTACAGAGGCAAGTGATCTTTTAAAATGTTAATGGAAACCATTGATAGAATTAAGCAGATTATTGAGTTTTCCGTCTTAATCAATTAACCTACGCCTCCTTATTTATTCTATAAAAATAAGGTATGACCAGGGATACTCAGAGTTTTGAAAACCATCATTAACATCAACCGTTAAAATATACGAGCCGGGCATATCGGTTGTAAAGTCGGTTTCTGACGATTCAGGTGAGCTTAAAACAGCATTTGAACCTTCCGGTTGGCTATAAATTTTCCAGCTGAATGTTATCGGCATATCTTCAGGATCTTTCCCTGCTGTTTGAAAGCGTACAGCAGTCATTACTTCACCATTCGTCGGATTACTATAATCAAAAGGGCTTATGAAAGGAGGTTGGTTTTGTGCGACCTTAATTTTTTGATTCAAAACCTCTGAGCTTAATTCTTGATCAAAAACTTGAAAAGAAAGAAGGTATTCCCCTTCGGCATCCAGGTATAAATCTGTATTCATATTTTCAGGAGAAGCCAAACTGGTATTGCTGTTTTCAGGTTTGTTAAGGAGTGTCCATTTGTAGGTTAATTCATCACCGTCAGGATCGGATCCTGTACCACGGAAAGTAAATGTTTCTCCTTGTTTTGGGTTACTGGAAATAAAAAGTAATGATGCGGTAGGTGCTCTGTTTCCCTGTTTTACCGTGATTTCAATAGTAGTGGTATTCGATAATTCGCTGTCTTTTACCGTTAAACTTAAAGTATAGCTGCCAATCTTATTAGCGCTGAACAATGCTTTTTCTTTATTTTCATCTTCGAGTACATATTCTGCACCTTGTGGTGAAGATGCTACAGTCCAGAAGAATGTTAGCGTATCATTTTCGGGATCGCTACTTTCACTGCCTGAAAGTTCAATGGTTTGATTTAAACTTATTTGATTATTACTGGTGGTGATTTTAGCTTGAGGCGAACCGTTTTGAATTACTGACGTAGCAGTGATAGTTTTTTGGATACTGTTTTCGTTACCCTCATCGTCTTTTATGATTAATTTGATCTGGTATTCACCTGCTTTGTCAGCGATGAAGTGTGTGTCAATCGTATCGGTACTCGAAAGTGTAGTCTGGCTACCTTCGGGTTTGCTTAACAGTTCCCATTTTACTTTTGAGTTTGAATTAAAAGTACTGTTTTGCGCACTTAAGTTTACATTGTCTCCGTGCTTGACGGAATCGTTAGCAGTGATAACTGCCTGGATTTGAATCCCCGTTGTAATATTGAGAGTAAGTTGCGCTGTGTTTTCTAGACCGGCATTATCAGTCACAATTAATTCAACTTGATAATCTCCTGCCAATTGAGGGATAAAGTTAAGTTGGTCTTCTTGATTGTCATTAAGAACAAGTAAACTCTCTTGAGGATCTATAACAATCCATAAATATTTCGCAATATTGCCATCAATATCTGAGCTGTCTTTACCACTTAAAATCACCCTATCTCCGATAGAATAGTCAATGCTTGTATGACTGATAATTGCAGTAGGGTTTTGATTTGTCCCTTCAGTATTAGACTCTACGGTTATTTGTTCATTTACGCTGTGGCTTAAACCGTGGCTGTCGGTAACAGTAAGTGAAACTTTATATTCACCTTTTATTTGCGCTTCAAATGCAATATTTTCGTTTGTTGTATCAGCTAGTTCGAGTGTTTCCCCATCAGGTGAGATAACCCGCCATAAATAGCTGATAGGATATTGATCTATATCGCTGCTTTGTGAAGCATTGAGGGTAATTGTTTCTCCTAGGGCGTAAGTTGTTTTATTTACAGATATAATTGCATTGGGAGCTGTGTTCGATTCAACTATCGGAGGGGTCGGAGGGTTTTTGGGTCCACTTCCGCAAGCAATTAAATTAAAGGTTAAGCAAGAAAAGATTAAGATTGATCGTATGTTCACTATAATATCCCTATTTTGTTTGTAGTTTCCTAGGCGATATATTACAGGTTATTTGTTTTTACTCAATGGTTTATATTTATTTTATACAATTTAGTTTAGTGGTGTGTAGTATAGTGGTGTGTTAAAAAAATCAGTAAATATTCAGGTTGTGGATAAATATATTGTGCATACGTAGGATAAGCTAAAGTTATAATGAATAATACGCTAAACCTAAGGATTTAAATCGTTAAAAACGCTGTGTTTCCTAATTGAAACCGGATTTTACTCACTTATCCATTTTATATATAAAATAGCTGAATAGTTACAAAAATAAATTATATGAATTATTCAGTATTGTTTTTTGATCGTAAATATAAACAAAATCAATGACTAAAAAACAGCATTTGAGTATGTTTTTTAAGCAGCACCATTATTACTACTGCCAATCAATCTAATTTGCTAATCATATATATTGTATAATTAGCGTTTTTTGTTGAATCCTTCCCTTTTTCTTGCTCAAATGGCGACCCAGTAATCCTAAATAGTTGATCATAGGCTTTTTGTCTGCTGATTGTTTATCAATATAATAAGTACAAAAACAAGTAAAATACTGATACATGAAATATAACCGCGTTTTTATCAATAGTTTAACTTATGAATTGGCACCCGAGGTGGTTTCAAGTTCAGAGTTAGAATCTCGTTTAACCCCTTTATATCAAAAATACCATATTCCTATGGGGCAACTTACTGCCTTGACCGGGATTGAAGAACGTCGTTGGTGGCCTAAAGAGCACAAATTGTCTGATGGTGCGATATCTGCGGCAAAAAAAGCAATGGATGAATCAGAGATCTCCGGCAGTGATTTGGGTGCTGTTCTTTACACCGGAGTGTGTCGTGATCAACATGAACCCGCAACAGCCTGTCGTATTGCCGCTACACTTGGGGTGTTAAAAGATACGGCAATTTATGATATCAGTAATGCGTGTTTAGGGGTTTTATCGGGTATTTTAGATATTGCCAACCGCATTGAGTTAGGACAAATAAAAGCGGGTTTGGTTGTTTCCTGTGAGTCGGCCCGTCATATTGTTGATGTTACAATTGAAGATATGCTGGAAAATCCGACGATGCAAAATTATGCACGTTCATTAGCAACACTTACTGGCGGGTCTGGTGCGGTAGCTGTTTTACTTACTGATGGCAGTTTTTCTTTAAAAACCAGTCGTAACCACCAATTGCTGGGAGCGAGTCATTTATCAGCGCCAGAGCATAATGATTTGTGTCATTGGGGGCTAAAGGAAGTGGGGCCACAATTGTACCGTGAATTTATGCGCACTGATGCCGTTTCTCTACTTAGGGAAGGGGTTGCTTTAGCGAAGGACACCTGGATCCATTTTTTAGAGCAACGTGAATGGTTAATCGGGCAAGTGGATAAAGTTATCTGTCATCAAGTAGGTGCTGCTAATCGAAAACAAGTACTTACTGCGTTGGATATTCCGATAGAAAAGGAATTTCCGACTTATAAACTTTTAGGAAATATGGGGTCCGTTTCTTTACCTGTCACTGCTGCTATGGCTCATGATCAAGGTTTTTTAAAACCAGGGGATAATGTCAGTTTTTTAGGTATAGGTAGTGGACTTAATTGTATGATGCTAGGTTTGAAGTGGTAAATATTTTTGCTTCCATTCGTTTGGAAGCGTAAAGTTTGTGATGAGTGGAAAATATCGTCCTATTTACTTTAAAAAAGTACTTTAATAAATTACTTTAATAAATTAGCTTAATAAATCACCTTATAAAAACAGGTCAGTTTATATTAGTTACAGGGATCTTCATGTTAGACAAACTCTTTCCTTTTAAACGTAATTTTCTTGATAGAAACGGTCACAAATACCATTATTTAAATGAAGGGCAGGGTGAGCCCGTCGTTATGGTGCATGGTAACCCAAGCTGGTCTTTTTATTATCGTAATTTAGTCAGTGCCTTGAGTGATAAGCATCAGTGTATTGTGCCTGATCATATTGGCTGTGGTTTATCTGATAAACCCGATGATGAATTTTATGATTACACACTACCGAATCGTATTGACGACCTCGAAGCTTTACTTGAACATTTGAATATCCGTGAAAATATTACCTTAGTCGTTCATGACTGGGGCGGTATGATAGGTTTAGGCTACGCAGCGAGATATCCCGAGCGTATTAAAAAATTAGTCATTTTAAATACCGCCGCTTTTCATTTGCCAAAAACCAAAAGTTTTCCATGGGCATTGTGGTTATGTAGAAATACCACCTTAGGAACTGTGCTGGTACGTGGATTTAATGCTTTTTCTTCTATTGCCTCTTACGTAGGGGTAAAAAGAAAACCTATGTCACGTGACGTTCGTCAGGCTTACATTTCGCCATTTAATTCATGGAAAAATCGTATTTCCACATTGCGCTTTGTACAAGATATTCCTTTAAAGCAGCATGACAGAAATTATCAATTAGTTTCTGATATTGCATCAAATTTATCAAAACTTGCATCCACGCCAACATTAATTTGTTGGGGATTAAAAGATTTTGTTTTTGATAAACATTTTCTGGCTCAATGGCGTGAATATTTACCACACGCCCAAGTACATGAATTTGATGATTGTGGTCACTATATTTTAGAAGACGCCAGTGAGGATGTTGTGCCGTTAATACGTGATTTTTTGATGAGTACCAGTACCAGTACCAGTACCAGTACAAATAAAAATGAAATTACTGAGGAGAAGGGAATCTAACATGACGGTAGCTACTAATACTAATACCAATACTAGTGCCAATGCTAATTTCTGTCGTCATCTAAAACAAGCAGCGCTTGATATACCTTCATCGCTTGCGGTTTCGGTGCAAAAAAATCATCGGGGTACGCTGAATTATAGCGAAATTGATTTTGCGACACTTGATCAAAAAAGTGATGCCATCGCTTTTGCTTTAAATGCTTATGGCATAAAACGCGGTATGAAAGCTGTATTAATGGTTACCCCCAGTTTAGATTTTTTTGCACTGACTTTTGCGTTGTTTAAAGCGGGTATTGTACCTATTCTGGTCGATCCGGGTATGGGCACGAAAAATCTCAAACAATGTTTTATTGAATCCGCTCCAGATGTTTTTATTGGCATTCCTAAAGCGCATATTGCCCGCAAATTATTTGGCTGGGGGAAAAACAGCGTTAAATTTTTATTAACTGTCAGTGATTCTCCTTTGGCTGCTGTTTTAACTGGTGGTTCAACACTCAGTAAAATTTTGACACGTTATTCAAGCACAGAACCTTATCAAATGGTCTGGCTTGAAGAAAAAGAAATGGCGGCGATTTTGTTTACCAGTGGCAGTACGGGTACGCCTAAAGGTGTTGTTTACAGCCATAAAATGTTTGAAGCACAAATTAGCGTATTAAAGAACGATTATCAAATAGTCAGTGGTGAACGTGATTTGGCTACTTTTCCGTTATTTTCCTTATTCGGTCCGGCATTAGGAATGGCATCAATTGTACCTGATATGGATGCAAGTAAACCGATCAAAGCAAATCCTGAGTTTATTTTTGCAGCAATTAAAAAATACCAATGTACTAATTTATTTGCTAATCCTGCTTTAATTGAAGTGCTGGGGCAGGCTGCTATGAAAAATGGATCTAGCAATGTCACTAGCAATGCATCTGGTCATTTACCTAGTAAGGGTCAGAAGCTATCGAGTTTAAAACGGGTAATCTCTGCGGGAGCGCCGGCAACGATTACATCAATAGAACGATTTTGTCATATGCTCAACAATGGTGTTGAAGTACTTACTTCTTATGGTGCAACAGAGTCTTTACCTTTAACGAAAATTGGTAGTGATACCCTGTTAACTACGACAGAAATTACTGACAATGGCGGTGGTATTTGTGTTGGTACTCCGGTTGACGGCGTTGATGTTGCCATTATTAAAATAACTGAAGATAACATTAGCCAATGGCACGATGATTTAAAATTGCCGACAAATAGTATTGGTGAAATTGTTGTTAAAGGCTCAATGGTCAGTGAATCTTACTATCAACGGGACAGTGCGACCAAACATGCGAAGATCCTTGACCAAACCGAAAAAGGCGTTAGCTGTATTCGTCATCGTATGGGTGATTTAGGTTACTTTGATCAGCAAGGACAATTATGGATGTGCGGCCGTAAAGCACATCGGGTAGAAACTGCAAGTGAAGTGTTTTTCTCGATTCCCTGTGAGCGGATTTTTAATCGTCATCCTAAAGTGAAACGTACTGCATTAGTCTCTTTTGAAATGAGTAAAGAGGTGAATAGTACAGGACAGAATGAAGATCATTCAGAAATACAGCCTTTGCTTTGTGTTGAGTTAGAAAAAGGCGTTGAAAAATTATCTGGCGCCAGCGCACAACAGTTATTTGAAGAGCTCAAGGAACTTGGTCGTGAACATTCACAAACCCGCGCAATTGAACGTTTTTTGATTCACCCTGATTTCCCCGTTGATATTCGCCATAATGCAAAAATATTTCGTGAAAAATTAGCTGTTTGGGCGAAAAAAACGTATAAACATTAATTATGCAAATACCTAACTAACTTAAACTTCACTAACATGAGCAATGGCTAATATGAAAACAGTTAATATGGAAAACAGCTATCATATCCCCGAGCAGGCTTTAAAGGATTTAACGCATTTAGCCACAAAAGTTAACCATGTTTTTGTCACTGGTGCAGGTGGTTTTTTAGGTAAAGCAATTTGTCGTTTTCTACGCTCTGTCAACATTAAGGTAACTGGCTTTGCGCGCGGTTATTATCCTGAATTAAGTGACATGGGTGTTACCATGTTGCAAGGTGATATTTGCGATGCTAAAGCTTTAATCGCTGCAATGCAGGGCTGTGATCTTGTTTTTCATGTTGCTTCCAAAGCGGGTGTCTGGGGCTCAAAAGCTGATTATTATGATCCTAATGTTAAAGGTGCTGGCAATGTACTGCAAAGCTGCAAATTATTGGGGATCGACAGGCTGATTTATACCAGTACACCAAGTGTTACTTTTGCTGGGGTTGATGAAGAAGGTATTAATGAATCACAACCTTATGCAGAGCATTTTTTAAATTATTACGCTGAGTCAAAAGCGATAGCTGAACAAATGATGCTCGCCGCAAATGGTGATGAGTTATCAGTTTCATCCAATAGTTCTTCAAATAAAAAATTAAAAACAGTAGCCTTACGTCCTCACTTAATTTGGGGTCCGGAAGATTCGCATTTAGTGAATCGAGTCCTTGAAAGGGGAGCCGCAGGCAGGTTAAAACTCGTGGGTAAAACGGATAAGTTAGTTGATACAACGTATATCGATAATGCTGCGTACGCGCATATTTTGGCCGCAATAAAGCTAAGTGAAATAAAGACAGGTGAAACAGAGCCTGTTTGCGCCGGGAAAAGTTATTTTATCAGTAATGACCAACCAATCACTATGGCTAACATGCTTAATAAAATTTTAGCTTGTGCAGATTTACCTCCCGTGAAGAAACGCGTACCGGTATCTATAGCTTATGTTGTAGGAGCTATACTGGAAGGCATTTATTTAGCTTTGGGTAAAAAGCAGGAGCCAATACTGACCCGTTTTGTTGTCCGACAGCTTTCTACCAGCCACTATTTCAATATAAGTGCCGCCAAAGAAGAGTTAGCTTACACACCGTTATTTACTATTGACGAGGGTATGGAACGGCTTAGAGTTTCATTGTCATCAAAGTCATTGTAGGTGATAATCTCGGATGCTGTTTTTAGGTGTAGCGTAACGTACTAAATGTAGGAGCTAATTGTAGAAATAATATGAGTAAGACATATCACCACCCTGTACAAATTTATTATGAAGATACCGATCATTCCGGTGTTGTTTATCATCCAAATTTTTTGAAATATTTCGAAAGAGCGCGTGAGCATGTTATTGACAGCGATACTTTAGCAAAACTCTGGACTGAAAAAGGCCTGGGTTTTGTGGTTTATAAAGCCAATCAAATTTTTCAGGATGGTGTTGAATTTGCTGAAATTTGTGATATTCGCACCACTTATGAACTTGATGGTAAATATAGAACACGTTGGCGTCAAGAAGTGTGGCGACCTAACGGGACTAAACCAGCGGTAATTTGTGAAATTGAAATGGTTTGTTTAGACAAAGAGAAACGTTTACAGCCAATTCCAGATGAAGTTTTCAAGTCTTTGAGTTTGGGACAGGAGTAAAGCTTTGCTATTTAAAGAGTTGTATTTACCAAGAATGCGGTTAGGTTGGCGCTGGCCGACAGCAATAATACTTTTCTTATTTGCGTTGTCGGGTCTTTTGATGGGGGTATCTCTTTCAGAACGGCCTGATATAGTGTCGGCTGATATTCTGACGAAAGCTTATTATAGCCTTGGCCTGTTTGTAATGGGTGGGCTTGATCTCGGTACGCCTGTTGGTGGACCGCTTTTGGGTCGTTTGTTATTGTGGATCAGATATTTCGGCTCTCCTATTTTAGCTGCCTCAACCGTTATCGAAGCTTTGATCAAAACACTTTCTCCGCATAAGTGGCGTTTGCATCGTTTAGACAATCATATTGTTATCGCCGGCTCAGGTGAATTAACTAAAACATATTTAAAGGCTCTGTTGTAGATAATTGTTGTCCCTTCAAATGGAATTAAACTCAACCCTTATATCTAGGACTCTGTGACTAATTCTCGTTAAAAAACCAATTTATCGCCTAACCCTTTAAAAATAGGGGATTCATCGAGGGACAACAGTATTATGGAACAGAGCCTATTTAAAAGAGTTAAGAAAAACGTCTCCGAAAGTACAAGTGCTAATCATTGATATTCAAATTGATCCGATAAAAGCGGTAGAATTCAAACAACAATTTGATGCCAATATTATCGTTGGAGATATTACTCACGGTTATTTCTTACAAAAGTTGCGTTTGCAAAGAGCATGTAAAGTATTGTTGCTTGGTAATTAAAATTTCCAAAGTTATGAGGCCGCTAACAAAATTCTTAAATTAGTGCCAGCGTTAGAAAATAAAATAATTGTTCACTGTAATAGTATTCGTTTTATGCGATCTATGGCGCAGTCTCATGTTGCGCAAAAATGCATTAATTTCAATTCTTATCAATTAGCTGCCTCGGCATTAGTTAAGCAACATTTAATTTGTCATTTTTTGAAAACCAAACCTAAAGATGTAGTGGTTATTGCTGGTTTTGGATTGTTTGGTCAAACTATTTTAGAAGAGCTTCAACGTAATGCAACAAAGGAAATTGGGTGTAGTTCTTTTAAATCGACGGATATCATTAGTTATTCATCCATCAAATTAAAGTTTGTATAAAGTCGTAGT
>JABSOJ010000155.1 GCA_013216005.1 Alteromonadaceae bacterium
GGCTGAATCAATTCATCCGTAGAGATCTCAGTGTCTAATGCCTGAATAGACTGGTGAACTACCTCTCTTTGAGCTGGGGTCATGGATAAAAGTGCGTACGTTATCTGGTTAAGTTTGCTAACAAATGATTTTGTTCTCATTGTCTTGAACCTCAATAAGTTACGTTCATTTATAAGTATAGACAACAATTAGCTACAACAGAGCCACATAAGCACAAATAATAGCCATTCCACACGAGATAATGGTATCAACGGTAGCAGTAATCCAGTCTTGCTGAGAAACACGAATAAAAATAAAGGGCAATATAGCAATACTGGTAAAACAAGTGAAAACCAGTATCAAAGACTCTTTTGGAGAACGTTTAAACATCAACTTGCCACCCAAATAATTTCACACAAAAATTGAATATATATTCACAATAAACTTTTTAATGAGCAAATAAAAGAAATGATTTCGTTAAAAAAAGTATAATAATCTCGTTAACTGAAAATAGTATCGCCTTATTCAAAGCCAACAGTGTTAATGATTTTCTCAACATAAAGCATAAATATAATTTTAGAACGTTGTTAATTATCACATGATTTATCAGATGACAAAATAATTTACCAATAAATTAATATGCTTAGATAAACATTGTTGTTGATTCAGAAAAGGGTATAAGCGTTCTATTTTTAGTTATTATACCAATCCCCCCCACTCATTGCTGAGATTAGTATTAATTTTAATAAAACCTTGTCATATTTTCTCGTCTGGTAATTCTGCATCCAATGTTTTCAGTGAAAGCTATATAAACCATCCGCCTAAATTAAATTGATTTATTACTCCGTTTAATCAAACTTTCAAAGATTTTTCAGAATAAGTATGATAATTTATCTTTCCAATATAAATCACACTTTATCCTATTGACATAATATGTCGATAGCGTATTGTGAATATAGTCTCTGGACTCACAGCAAAAATTACAAGAATAAATTTCAGCTATTATTTTCAAATAAGTATTATTAACATTGACCGTTAGTTATTTTTTAAGGATGAATCATGACACAATTATTCGAAGTAGCCTCCCAATTCCCTACAGTTATATTCACCACTTTACTTGGCATTGTCGTCATCTATTGGCTTATTGGTATGCTGGGTCTTATTGACCTGGATTTTACCGGTGATGTCGACTTAGATATAGACGTCGATGCTGATACAAGTATTGACGGATTAACCGGATTATTACTCACTTTCGGCTTAACTGGCGTACCATTCACTCTAGTGATCAGTATTATTATCCTTGTTTGCTGGTTAATCAGCTTTTATCTGCAATTTTACCTTCTAACATGGTTGCCTGATGGTTGGTTATATTACCTAACGGGTACATTGAGTAACTTTATTATATTTTTAGTTTCTCTACCGATAACCGCAGTATTCATTCGCCCGCTAAAAGGCATGTTTAAAAGTGTAGAAACAACGACCAGTCAACATTTAGTCGGTAAAGAAGCCACTGTTGCCACTGGCACAGTAAGCGAGAATTTTGGTCAGGCACGGGTCTTCAACAAAGGCGCTGAAATGTTACTTGATGTTCGCTGCGAACCTGAACACTCATTGAATATGGGTGACAGGGTATTATTGATTTCATATATAAAAGAAAGTCATACCTATATTGTCGCCCCCTACCCGAAATAATTATTCAAAAAATTAACATCTGACATTCCGCACCTAATAAAATATATATGTTTTTTATACGATTTTAGTGTAAAAAAGTATACGATGCGTAATTATTAGGCGACGCTATTTAAAATCTCAGCTTTATGTGCGGAACGTCAGTAACATCAATTCATTTACAGATTAATAAAAAAAATTAGTTCACAAAATACATCACAAAACACTTTACAAAAAATTAGTTTACGTTGCCACGACAACCGTGGCAGCCTGTTTTTATAAGAGGAAATACACATGGTAATGGAACCACTTTATTTAGCGATTGGCATAGGCGTATTGTTCGTCTTTTCACTTTTGATCATGATCGCCAAATTTTATATCAAGGTAGAGCAAGGACAAGCACTTATTATTAACAAACTACGTGCAGAGCCTGAAATAAGCACCACAGGTGGCATGGTTATTCCGGTTATTCATAAAAAAGAAATTATGGATATTTCCACTAAACGTATGATGCTTGAACGTAAAGGTCGTTCAGGACTAATTTGTCAGGATAATATCCGGGCTGACATTACTATCACTTTTTATATTAGGGTAAACGAAACCAAAGAAGATATATTACGGGTTGCTAAACAAGTAGGCTGTGAACGTTCTTCATACCCTGAAACTTTGCAGGAATTATTTGAAGCTAAGTTCTCTGAGGCTTTAAAAACAGTAGGCAAACAACTTAACTTTACCGAATTATTTACTCAACGTAATAGTTTCAGAGACAAAATTAAAGAAGTGATTGGACAAGATTTATCGGGTTATGTACTGGAAGATGTAGCGATCGATTTTCTTGAACAAACTTCAATACATGATCTTGATCCAAACAACATTATGGATGCTGAAGGTATTCGTCGAATTACCGAGTTAACGGCCTTACAAAGTGTTGAAACTAACGATTTAAAACGTCAGGAAGAAATCAGAATAAAACGACAAAACATTGAAGCACAAGAAAAAGGCCTGGAGTTAGATCGCCAGTTAGCCGATGCAACTGCAAGACAAGAAAGAGAAATTGCCACAGTTCAAGCACGTGAAGAAGCTGAAACAGCCAAAATTGTTGAAGAAGAACGTTCTAAATCTGAACAGGCACGTATAGCTACTGAACAAACTATCGCAGTAGCAGAACAAAACAAACAACGTGAAGCTGATATTGCCGAGCAGAATCGACTGAGAGCGGTTGCCATTGAAGAAGAAAAAGTAACAAGGGCTCGTCAAGTTGAAGAAATTGCTCGCCAAAAAGAAGTGGAAATACTGCGCATCAATAAAGAAAAAGCATTGGAAATTGAAAAGAAAAATATAGCAGAAGTCCAACGTGAACGAATTATTGTTGAAAAAAGTGTCGCTGAAGAAGAAGAGTTAATTAAAGACTTACGCGTAATTTCACAAGCCAACCGCTTAAAAGAAGAACAAGTGATCCGGGCCAAAGCGGAAGCCGAAGAAGCATTAGTGAAAGACATCGAGTCAGCAAAAGCAGAAGAACAAGCGGCTGAGCATATCGCACGTAAAATTCAAACGATTGCCGAAGCAGAATTAAAAGTGGCGAGCAAACAAGCTGAATCGAAAAAAATATTGGCTGAAGGTAATCAAGCCGAAGCTGCCTCAGCAGGTCTTGCCGATACACAAATAACATTAGCACAAGCCGATGCCCATGAAAGACAAGGTGAAGCAGAAGCAAAAACTCTTGAACTTAAACTAACAGCGGAAGCGATGGGCATCAAAGAAAAATCCTTAGCCGAAGCGACTGGCTTACGTGAAAAACAAGAAGTGCTGAATTCAATGTCTGATAAAGCCCGTGAGTTTGAAACCTTCGGTTTACGTTTAAATCTGGAGCGGGAACTTACCCTTGCCAAGATTGACAACAGCGTTGATTTAGCGGAGAAACAAGCTGAAGTATTAGGTACCGCATTGGAAAATGCCAATATTAATATTATGGGTGGCGATGGCCAATTCCTGAATCAATTTATGAAGTCTATCACTGTGGGTAAATCACTCGATGCTTTTGTAACTGAAAGTGATACCGTGCAAACATTATTTAAAGACCACCTTAATGGAGATCGTAATATTGTTGAAGACCTTAAAGGTGTATTGGCCGGAGCTTCTGACTCAAGTGAAACATTGAAAAATTTCAATATGGCAAAATTACTTGCAACATTAAATAATGCCGATGATTCACAAAAAGGTGCCTTGGCCAGTTTAATGAATTTAGTCAGTCAGAAAAGTTCTGACGGTAAATAAAACCGCCATCTTGTAGGTCATGTAGTGTTGATGTTTGCTTTAACAACGCTGTTGACAGAAAGGTTTTCCGATATTTCGGTATAAGCTTTCAGTGAAAACTTTTTGCCACAGCTTTTTATAGAAGCTTTTTATAGAAGTAAACAACGACCTACCAAGCTTAAAAGCACTACAGTATAAATACAATAGATTTCATGGAGTTTTAAATGTCGGATAAGGACAAAGTCACTAATCAAGCCGTTGCAGAAGGCGGATCATATGAGCTTATTCAACGTCGGTTAACCTCGATTGGAGAAGAGTTAAATACTCAACTAAAACAGCTTAATGACCAGCGAATGTCGACATTTGGCTCAACCGAAATGAAAGTGGCCGCACGGGTTCGGGTACGTACCGAACATAATTGTGTCGCCCGTGATATTGCTGCAATTGGTGATACTTTACTGTTTGGCTATAATGTCTTTTTAGGATTAAAGCGTAATATCACCGTTGCCGATGTATTCAGTTTGCATCAGGTAAAAGAAAGCACCAATGCTTCTGATAATTCAGCTCCTGATAACTTAATCTCTGATAATTCAGCTCCTGATCATTTAACAAATAGTGATCTGGAAATTATCGACCTGCCTCTGCAAGGTAGTTTTTTAGAAGACTCTGAATTCGTTCGCGATTTTGACGAATTATATACTTATTACAAAAAAACCTATCTAAGCCATGTTTATCGTCAAGGCAGCAAAGTATTCGCCATTTTCCGTATTGGTGAAAGGGTAGATGATATACGCGTTTTTCGCTGGGGTATCGATGCCAATAATCAGGTTAAATACATTGATAATCGAGGTGAACGAGACATAAAGCAGCCTGAAAACTTCGATTTTGAATGGCACAAGGTATCGCGCGAACAACAGGAAAATGGCAAACACCCGCATTTTAATTTATTTGATACTTTGTTTGTTGAAGCCATTGGCGGCACATTAACCCTAAAAGTAGAAAATAATACCGAAGACGGCAAAGGCATTTATTCAGAAAAAGTGGATGACCAGCATCAGTCTTTAGATGATGCAGAAATTCAATACGCCAAAGTTGGAGAGTTAATTCTACTTAAAATAAAACCTTACCGGGAGCAGCAAACCCGTCACCTTATTTTTAATTGCAAAACACAGCAAGTTATCAGACAAGACGCCATCGCCCATGCCTGTATTCAGTTACCGGAAGATCACGGTATTATTTTCCCCGGCGGTTATTACTTGCAAAGTGGCGAACACAAAAGCTTCGATGACAGCGCAGAAGATCTGCAATTGCATCGAGTAGTTAAATCGCCAAACGGCGAAGATGTGCTCTATATTTTCTATGAGCCGAATGAAGGTCAGTACGCCTTATTCAGCTATAATTTGATCACCCGAACGCTGCAAAACCCAATCTACGGTCACGGGCAAAGTTTGCATAATAACGGTAGAGCTATCGTTTTTAATGCCGAAGAAGAGCCATCACGGGTACATGCCATGCAAATATGGCAAACACCTTTTTGCAGTGAAGAATACGCCAGTTTGCAACCAACCGATAATAGTTTCTTTGGTAAAATTGGAAACCCTGAATTAGTCCGTGGTATTTCTGATTTGTACGGTGTTGCAAAACTCATTTCGGTACAAGAGCCCAGTGCTTATCATTTTAATGATTTAGTTAAAGAATCATCCAAATTACTGGATAAATATCATTGGTTAACCGATCCGGAATTAGCGCAACTTAATCAAATATTAAAACAAGTGGTGACAACCTCAGAATTAGTGTTGGATGAATTTGAAAAAGTAACCAGTATCAAAAATAAATCTGATCAGGTTATGTTGCAAGCAAGAGAAAAACTTGCCCAACTCATCAACAAAATGAACGACCCAAGCTTTGACAACGCACAACAATATGTTGAAGGACTGTCTGAGCTGGCGAACTTTAACGGCGAATTGATTTCACATAAAGAATTGAAATATGTCGATGTAGCTGAAATTGATCTAATGGCGACTGAATTAGCCTCTTTATCAGCAAATTTAAGTCAAGCCACTGCTAATTTTCTACAAGAAGATAAGGCATTCGTCCCTTACCAAAATAAAATTGCTCAATTAGATGCCGAAGTAACACAAGCCCAGTCAATTACCGCGTTAAAACCTATTCGTGCGGCTGTAGACGAACTCGTAATAGGCTTAGAGCAGCTTAACCGTACGATGTTATCGCTGAATATTGAAGACAGCCGTCAGCGCACACGTATTTTAGAAGATATCTCCAGCGTTTTTAGTCAAATCAACCGTGTTAAAGCAAGTTCTGACATTGCAGCAAAAAGTGTTGGCTCAGAAGAAGCCCGTGCTGAATTCGGTGCACGTTTTAAGTTGCTTAATCAAAGTGTCACCAGTGCTTTAAATGCCAGTGATTCGCCACAAGAATGTGATCAACAACTGTCTCAATTGCTGCTCCAATTAGAAGATTTAGAAAGCCAATTTAGTGATTACGATGAATTTTATAATGAAATTCTAGCTAAAAGAGATGAAATTTACGATAACTTTGAACAACATAAACAGCAACTTATGGATGCGCAACAGCGTCGTTGTTTAAATTTAATGACCGCAGCAGAGCGTATTATTGCAGGGGTTAATCGTCGTAGTCAGGCATTTAACGATCAAGACAAACTGAACAGTTATTTCGCCGCCGATCCTATGGTCTCCAAATTGCGTGAACTGGGTGAACAGTTACGCCGTTTAAATGACAACGTACGTGCTGACGATATTGATGCCCAATTAAAAAACGCTAAAGAACAAGGCATTCGGGCCTTGCGTGATAAAACAGACATTTATTCAGCCGATGGCAGCCTGGTTAAAATTGGCGAACATCAATTTTCAGTTAACCGACAAAAATTAGAATTAACTTTATTGCCACGGGATCAGGCAATGGTGTTACACATCAGCGGTAGTGATTATTTTGAATCACTTGATCCATCATTATTCGCCGGCAGTGAATATTTGTGGCAACAAAATTTAATTTCAGAAAGTGATCAGGTATATCGGGCTGAATATTTAGCCGCCAGTATTTTATTTGAAGCCGAAGCTATCGGCACAGCAGCAATTAACAAACTTGTTGAAGCGCAGAAAAATAAAAAACTACTTGAACTAATACAAAAATTTGCCGAGCCACGTTATCAGGAAGGTTATGACAAAGGTGTGCACGATGCAGATGCCAGCTTAATTCTGGCTGAATTATTAACTTTACGTGCATCGGTAGGCCTACTCGCCTACGCAGCACCAGAGCGACGATTAGCCTTAGTTTATTTTCAAACTAAGCTCAACGAAAAATCTCGACAAGATTTGGTCAATCGATGCCATAATTTACACCTTATGGAAAAAACTTTTGGTGCCAGCCAATTACGTCAGCAACTTATCGATGAACTAACGCAAACTTTAGCAAGTCTGGTAACAGAACAATCGTGGTTGAGTTGTGATATTTCGCTGACAGCCGACTACCTGATTCAAGAATTCGCTGAGGGAAAACAAGCATTTGTAAACAAAGAAGCCAGTGATGAATTAGTTCGACAGTTGCAAATTCAGTTAAAACATAAAAGTTTAGCATCACAGTTAAGCTCAACCTTGAAAGCGTGTTCAAGCTTAGCGCAAAAATATCAATTGCATCTAGCCTGGTTACATTCATTTGCCAATCATCAAGATGTACAAGTTGATGATGACTTGCTTATTGAAGCGGCTAGCTTGATGACATTAGGCAACCAGCTGGACTTTTATTCCTCAACGGCAAATACAGAAGGTAAAATTACTGGCTTGCTTGGTCAACACACACGTATTAAAGAACGCGAAATATTAATCAGTTACCAAGAATTCATCGCACGACTTAAACGTTTCAGCAATGAACAAGTACCTGCTTTTACAGATTTCCATCAACTTAAACAGCAAGTCATTGAGGAACAGCGTAAACGTTTAAGATTACACGAGTTTAAACCTAGTCCCTTAGCTTCTTTTGTTCGTAATAAATTAATAAACGATGTTTACTTTCCTATTATCGGCACCAATTTAGCCAAACAAATAGGGGCTGCAGGCAATAATAAACGTTCTGATTTAATGGGATTATTATTACTTATTTCACCTCCAGGTTACGGTAAAACAACGCTTATTGAATATGTGGCCAGTAAATTAGGGATGACATTCGTCAAAGTTAATTGTCCTTCTATTGGTCACGACCAATTATCATTAGATCCTGCGCAAGCAAATAACTCTACCGCTAAAAGTGAAGTTGAAAAGATCAATTTAGCCTTTGAAATGGGTAATAACGTCATGTTATACCTAGATGATATTCAGCATACTAATCCTGAGTTTTTACAAAAATTCATTTCCCTTTGTGATGGCTCAAGACGAGTAGACGGCGTTTGGAATGGTGAAAGCAAAACCTATGATATGCGCGGTAAGAAGTTTGCCGTAGTAATGGCCGGTAACCCCTATACTGAATCAGGAGAGGCATTTACCATTCCTGATATGCTGGCAAACCGGGCTGACATTTACAATTTAGGTGATACGTTAAGTGAGCGTGAGTATGAATTTTCATTAAGTTTTATTGAAAACAGTTTAACCAGTAACGCTTACATAGCGCCGCTTGCTACCCGTGATATGAATGATTTATACCAGCTGGTTAAAATGGCCGATGGCGGACCAATTTCTCTAACTGACTTGAAGTATGGTTATTCACAAGCTGAAGTTAATGAAATTGTGGCGGTGATCCAACGGATCCGTAAAATTCAGCAAACGGTACTCAAGGCAAATGAACAGTATATTGCCTCAGCCGCACAAGATGATAAATATCGTACAGAGCCCCCCTTTAAGTTGCAGGGTAGTTACCGCAACATAAATAAAATGGCTGAAAAAGTAGTACCTGTAATGACAGATGAAGAGCTAGAACAGCTTATTAGTGATCATTATCGCGGCGAAGCGCAAACCTTAACGGTAGGTGCTGAAGAAAACCTGCTGAAACTGGCTGAATTACGTGACAAACAAACCACAGAACAAACAAAACGCTGGCAGCAAATTAAAACCGACTTTGTGCGTCATCAAAATCTGGGAGATGGTGGTGATCCGTTAGCAACCATTGCCAGTCAAATATCTTTATTACAACAAGGGTTATCGTCAATTGGCAGTGCATTACAACAGCCTCAATCAGGTGGTTTAGAACAACTTAATGAAACTCTCGCTAAACTGAAACTGCAAGTGAATGTAGAAAAACCAGAGAATACTGAGTTAGAACAAACCTTGTCTTTATTTACTCAAAAGTTGGAGTCTTTCTTAACACCACTGGTAAACACCTTACACAGCCGTAAAGATGTTGATTTAGCAATGATTGATACCTTAAAGACGCTGAAGATTTCCTCTACAGAGACGAGCCAAAATTCAGGATCACAAATTCAAAAAATTAGCCGGGAATTGTCAAAAGACAGATAAAGCTGTTGAAAC
>JABSOJ010000156.1 GCA_013216005.1 Alteromonadaceae bacterium
ACACAAATACATGGCTACATTTTATGACTTTTAAAGTCCATTTAAATCAATATCTTAAATGTGCGGAATGTAGGTTATATAAATAACTTACATAAATAATAAAAGGTGACCTAAGCCACCTTTTAATTTCTGAATAAGTCCGTTAATTAATACTTCACTAAATAATTAAACTAGAACTTACTAACCGCCAAAGTCATCCAGCATTATGTTGTCATCTTCTACACCCAAATCTTTAAGCATATGAATAACAGCTGCGTTCATCATTGGTGGACCACACATGTAAAATTCACAATCTTCCGGTGCGTCATGATCTTTCAGATAGTTTTCATAAAGTACATTATGAATAAATCCAGTCATGCCATCCCAGTTATCTTCTGGTTGTGGATCAGATAAAGCAACATGCCAATCGAAATTGTCATTTTCAGCCGCTAAGCCGTTATAATCATCTTCATAGAACATTTCACGTTTAGAACGTGCACCATACCAGAAACTGATTTTACGCTTAGATTTTAAACGCTTAAGTTGATCGAAAAGGTGAGAACGCATTGGTGCCATTCCAGCACCACCACCAATAAAGACCATTTCGTTTTCTGTTTCTTTCGCGAAGAATTCACCAAACGGACCTGAAATTGTCACTTTATCGCCAGGCTTAAGGCTGAAGATATAAGATGACATTTTACCTGCAGGTAAATGTAAACGTCCCGGAGGCGGCGTAGCAATACGCACATTCAGCATAATAATGCCTGCTTCTTCAGGATAATTAGCCATTGAATATGCACGTAAAGTTTCAGTATCAACTTTAGATTCTACATCAAAGAAACCAAAATGATTCCAGTCACCTTTATACTGTTCATCAATATCAAAATCTTTGTATTTAACATGATGCGCAGGTGCTTCAATTTGAATATAACCACCCGCTTTAAAAGGTACAGATTCGCCATTAGGAATACGCAACTTAAGTTCTTTAATGAAAGTTGCTTGGTTATCGTTAGAAATAACCTCACATTCCCATTGCTGAACACCGAAAATTTCGTCTTCTAATTCAATATCCATGTCTTGCTTAACAGCAACCTGACATGAAAGACGACAACCTTCCTTCGCTTCACGTTTATTAATGTGGCCTTCTTCAGTTGGAAGAATATCACCACCACCTGAATGAATATTCACACGACATTGACCACAAGTACCACCACCACCACACGCAGATGGGATGAAGATACCTTGATCAGCTAAAGCGCCTAATAACTTACCACCAGCAGCAGTAACCACCGATTTTGCCGGGTCGCCATTTATACTAATTGTGATGTCACCTGTAGAGACTAATTTAGATTTAGCAAATAAGATCACTAAAACTAAAGCTAGCACTATCGCGGTAAACATCGATACGCCGAGAATAATTTCCATCGACTTTTCCTTTAATTTATCTAGGGTCTTATATTAAATTGTTACTCTTTAGAGAGCGCATAATAATTGTGAATACAAAGCGAAAGCGCAGAGTTGATATTTATCAATGAGCACTTTCAACGCAGTAATCGCCAGCATCAGACGTAAACTAATGAGTTACTAAGACCAATATTTGCCTACAGGGATATACCACCGAAAGAAAGAAAGCCAAACGCCATCAATCCTGCAGTAATAAACGTAATACCTAAACCTTTTAAACCGTCTGGTATGTCAGAATATTTCATTTTCTCACGAAGACCAGCCATCAATACAATCGCTAACATCCAACCCACACCAGAGCCAACGCCGTATACGACACTTTCACCTAACGTTAAGTTTTTAGCAACCATGAATGAAACCGCACCAAATATTGCACAGTTAACAGTAATTAATGGTAAAAATATGCCTAGTGCCTGATACAAAGCAGGAAAATATTTATCTAAAATCATTTCCAAAATTTGTACAAGCGCGGCAATAACCCCGATAAAAGTAATAAAATTCAAAAAGCTCAAATCAATTGATTCTTTAGGATCGGTAATACCTAAAACGCTATCCAAAGCACCAGGTGCCAAGATTGCCTGATAGATAATTTGGTTAGCAGGAACCGCTAAACCTAATACCACTACAACCGCAACACCCAGACCAATAGCGGTACTGACTTTCTTTGATACAGCCAGAAAAGTACACATACCAAGGAAAAAGCTCAACGCCATATTTTCGATAAATATGGTTTTAATAAAAATATTTAAATAATGTTCCATTGCGCTTAATCCTTTTCAACTTGTTCAGGTTTCCACTGGCGAACTGCCCAGATGATTAAACCAATAACAAAAAATGAACTGAAAGGTAAAACCAACAAGCCATTACCTTGATACCAACCACCGTTTTGAATTAAAGGTAAAACTTCAAAATCAAAAATGGTACCAAAAGCAAATAATTCACGGAAAAAAGCAACCACAATTAATACAGCGCCATAACCTAAACCGTTGCCAATACCATCAAGAAAACTTACCAATGGTTTTTCTTTCATCGCAAAAGCTTCGGCACGGCCCATAACAATACAGTTAGTAATGATCAAGCCAATATAAACCGAAAGCTCTTGAGATAATGCGTAAGAAAATGCCTTAAGCACTTGGTCTACCACAATGACCAAAGAAGCGATAATCGTCATTTGTACAATAATACGCACACTTGAAGGTATTTGATTACGAATAATTGAGATAAACATGCTTGAAAATGCCGTTACCACCATTACCGCAATTGTCATAACCACAGCGTTCGTCATAGAACTTGTTACCGCTAAAGCAGAACAAACACCTAAGACTTGTAGCGCAATTGGGTTGTTATCTACAATAGGTCCAAAAAGGACTTTTTTAGTATCTGAAGACATTATTTCAATCCTCCTTCTCTAGCAACAGAGCGAAACTTGGCAATAAATGGCCCGTAGCCTTCTTCACCAAACCAAAATTGCAATGTCCGGGTTACGCCTCTACTGGTTAATGTAGCACCAGATAATGCATCAACACCGTGAACATCACCTTGTTTAGCGCCACCTTTAACTAACTTAATTTTGACTTCACCAGCACTGTTATAAATCTGTTTCCCTGGCCACAAAGCCTTCCATCTAGGATTTAATACTTCTGCGCCTAAGCCCGGTGTTTCTTTAAAGTCAGCTGAATAAATAACACTTTTAACTGTGTTTAAATCAGCGTTCATACCAACATAACCGTACATTAAATCCCATAACCCACTACCAATAATAGGTAATACAATAGTATCTAATTTACCTTGTTCGTTATTCACGAAATAGACTACCGCACTGTTAGCACGGCGGTTAATACCCGCAATATCGTTTTCAGGCTTTGAACTTTTAGTTAAATCACGTGAATCTCTACGTTCATCAAATGCATTAACATCACCTTCAATAAATTCACCGGTATCCAAGTCAATCATTTTACCAACGACAAACTTTTCATAAGTAGCAGGGATATCATTACCGGCAATTTCAAGTAAGTTAGCAGCTTCCAAAATTTTAGTTTGGTTATCAAGTAACTTATTTGCCTGTTGCAAAGGCTTTAAACCAACAGCTGAAATAGAAACTAATGCAGCACAAACCAAACAAACGATGAAAACAAATATCAGCGTTCCGCCGAAACTTTCACTTTTCTTTGTATCAGACATTACGAGCAAGCCTCCGTTTGATATTACCTTGCACAACAAAATAGTCGAACAAAGGAGCAAACAAGTTAGCGAATAAAATAGCTAACATCATGCCTTCCGGGAATGCAGGGTTAACTACACGAACTAGAACAACCATCACGCCAATTAATGCACCAAACCAGAATTTACCGGTATTAGTGAATGAAGCAGAAACAGGATCTGTCGCCATAAACATCATGCCAAAAGCAAAACCGCCAGACACTAAATGCCAATACCAAGGCATTGCAAACATAGGGTTAGTGTCACTACCGATAGCATTAAACAAAAATGAAGTTAATACCATTGCAGCAAATACACCTAAAACGATACGCCATGAAGCAATACCTTTATATAGGATATAAGCACCACCAAGGAAAACCATGAAGGTAGATACTTCACCTATTGAACCTGGAATATATCCCCAGAATGCATCCCACCAGTTAGCGTTCATTGCATAATCTAAGTTACCTGTTGCAGCGGCACTTAATGCAGTAGCACCAGAGAAACCATCAACAGCAACCCATACAGCATCACCTGAAATTTCACCAGGGTAAGCAAAGAATAAAAACGCACGACCCGCTAATGCAGGGTTTAAGAAGTTTCTGCCCGTACCACCAAATATTTCTTTGGCAATTACAACACCAAAAGTAATACCGATAGCCACTTGCCATAAAGGAATAGTAGCCGGCACGATTAAAGCAAATAATATAGAGGTTACGAAGAAACCTTCGTTAACTTCATGTCCGCGGACTGAAGCAAAAAGTATTTCCCAGAAAATACCAACAGCAAAGGTAACGATATATATGGGCAAGAAAAACATTGCCCCATAAAACATCATACTACCCCAGGCAGAATCAACAGTCAGTGTACCGCCAAGAAGATGAAATAAACCAACTTGCCAGCTATCAGCTAAAGCATAACCCGCTGATAAAGCGTCAGCAGCTTGATAACCAATGTTGTACATGCCCCAGAACATTACTGGGAATACTGAAAGCCAAACCGTGATCATGATGCGTTTTAAATCCATGCTGTCACGAACGTGAGTTTTACCTTTGTTCACAAAACCCGGTGTATATAAAGCTGTAGCTAATGCTTCATAAAGCGGGAAAAACTTTTCTAGTTTCGCGCCTTTTTCAAATTGAGGTTCTATATCCTCAATAAACTTTTTCAAGCCCACGACTAACCCTCCTTCTCAATTGTGGTCAGGCAATCACGAAGAATAACGCCATAATCTGTTTTGCCGGGGCAAACAAATGTACATAAGGCTAAATCTTCTTCATCAAGCTCTAAAGCACCAAGTTGTTGCGCACCGTCGGTATCACCGGCACATAAATCACGCAATAACATGGTAGGTAAAATATCTAATGGCATAACACGTTCAAAGTTACCAACTGGTACCATGGCACGAGCACTACCGTTAGTGGTTGTAGTCATATTGAATAATTTCTTCGGGAAGAAATGAGACATATAAGCACGACTAACTGAAAATTTATTCACACCTGGGTACATATAACCAAATAGCTCTTTATCACGACCTTCTAAAATCAAAGAAAGCTGAACGTGATAACGACCTAAATAACCGTGCACACATCTGGCTACAGAACCTTGTAATAAAGATCCGGAAACAACACGAACCTCACCATCAAGCTCTTCACCAGCACTAAGTTCACTTGTGTTTGCACCTAAAACCGTACGAATTAAACGTGGGTTTTTGGCCGCAGGACCAGCAATTGAAATAACACGGGTACTATCAAGTTCACCTGTAGTGAAAAGCTTACCAACAGCAATAACGTCTTGATAACCAAGATGCCAGACAAATTTATCGCTGCTAACAGGTTTTAAAAAGTGTATTTGCGTACCAACAAGACCAGCTGGATGCTTGCCGGCAAATTCGTTCACTTTTACATTATCTTCTACAGGAATATTTGCACCTGGTGCTTTGCTGACAAATACGTCACCGTCCGTTAAACGAGCCAATACGACCAAACCCTGTTTAAAAGATTCGCTCTGCTCATTAATTATAACTTCAGGATCACCAGCGAGTGGATTAGTATCCATAGCGCTGACAAATATCGCCGTTGCCTTACTGTCAACAGCAGGAACTTTACTAAATGGACGAGTACGTAACGCTGTCCACAAACCTGAATTTACTAAGTTTGAAACAACATCTTCACGCGATATTGAAGCAAGTTTATTTGCCGGGTAACTATTAAACGTAACCTGTTCATCGCCATCTATTTCAATGACAACAGATTGTAAAACGCGTTTTTCACCACGATTGATTTCTTTTACAACACCGGAAGCTTGAGCTGTGAATATAACGCCAGGATTCTTTTTATCTTCAAAAATCACCTGACCTTTTTTAACACGATCACCTGCTTTTACAAACATGGTAGGTCGCATTCCCACAAACTCTTCACCTAGTGTCGCAACGGTTTTGATGGACGGACCATCATGGATTACCTGCTGGGGGGAACCAACTACAGGAACATCCAAGCCTTTTTTGATTGTAATCATAAACACATGCACTACTTTTGATGGGAGTATCAAAATCAAAAACACACCACCCTCTGTAAAATAAATTTAAAAAAAACTTAAAATATCAAAACGGTAGGTGTATAGTCGATTTCAGTGTATTTCAGTAGATAACTAAATTTTAATAACTAAATTTATATCACTTAATTATAAAAACAAGATCCACTGTCTCTAAGTTAAAATTTCTGGCGCGATTCTAGCACAAAATAGGCTTTTCATTCTATGGTACACAGTAACTTTTCATTACAATTAGTATGTTTAATTCTGGGATTGCGCTTAAATCCTACATTCCGTACAATTTTATAAAAAACAAATAATTAAAAATAACCTTAATAACATGTAGTTAAGCGGATTTTTATATAAAGTTCGAAAATTGACCAATAATGGCAATTTTAAATAAACTTATATTTATCAATTAATTATAAAACACACAAATACATGGCTACATTTTATGACTTTTAAAATCCATTTAAATCAATACCTTAAATGTGCGGAATGTAGGTTAAATGTTTCGTATCACTAAAATCTAACTGACTATATTTCAGGCATAAAAAAAACCGGTGATATAAGGTCACCGGTGAATTAGCTATGGGGAAGCTAGAATATAAAAATGATTACAACAGGCGTTCGTAAGTGAACAAAACCATTATAGAGTAAGAGCTCCACATAAGTAAAGTAGTTACTCTAAAAAAGTTTAATTAAATTTTAAATTATGTGGTTATGATTAATCTCATCGAGAATAACAACCGAAACATTCACAAATATCAATAATCCAAGACAAATTTATAAAACAGCCGGATTATATTTATTTATAAATTGCATCACTTTTTCATAATACTTGATCCTGTTTTTAGCATTATGAAAGCTATGCCCCTCTTTTTGAATTTCAAACCACTCATACGTCTTGTTATGTTTGTCTAATTGCTCCAGTAAAACGTCTGCTTGTTCTAAAGGGGTTCTGTCGTCCTTCGTTCCATGCACTACTAACACCGGCGTTTGTAATTTATCAATTGCATTTACAGGTGAATGTGCGATTTGAAGGTCTTCCGAGCCAATTCTTTTGGTTAATTTCAGCGCTTCTTTACTAGATTTCTCATCTACAAATAGTTGCAAATCGTAAAGTCCGGATCTAGCGACAGTACATTTAAACAAGTCTGGTGCAAGAATGCTGCTTTGCATGGCGCTATAACCGCCAAAGCTAGCTCCCATAATACAAAGACGGTTTATATCAATGTATTGTTTTTCTGCCAAATAGTTGATTCCATCGAGAATATCATACTGAATATTTTCTCCCCATTGCTTAAAGCCAGATGACTCAAATTCCCAGCCAAACCCTTGTGAACCACGAAAATTCACCTGAACCACCGCATATCCCTGGGAAGATAATAATTGTACTTCTGGATCAAATCCCCAGTAATCTCTGGAATAAGGTCCGCCATGCACCAATATCACCGCAGGCGGTGGTGCATTTGATGTTTTAGTTGGCAAAGTTAAATATCCCTGAATAGAGGTCTTATCTCTAGCTTGAAACTTAAAAGAATATTGCTGATGCAGTTGCTTAGCATCAAGACCCTTCTTGCTGTCCGCCACATAAGTTAATTTATTTTTTTCGCTGTCAAATAAATACCATACGGTTGGTTGAACATCGCGAGAAAGGGAAACTAATACTCTTTGCCTCTTTGTGATGTCCCACTTCACCCCAATTCTATAGCCTGCAAATCGCTTTAAGAATTCTCCTAATGTCTCTGCCATAGGATGCTTTTTATCTAAAATCTTATATTGTGAATATTCATCAAAATAAGAGAGAGCAAAAGGAGTGTTTTGATTATCTAGATGTAACCAGTCTACATCATAACCATCCACTTGATATAACGACGATAATTGCTGCGTTTTTGGATCAAACAGACAAATAGATATTGTATCATTGCCGCAATAATCTCTGACAATGAGCTGTTTTTGATCTTTATAAGTGCTGATAATAGATAAATTAAAGCTTGCGTTTTTTGGGCGATATTCAATCCATGATTTATCATCGAAATCATAACGAGCTAAAATAGTAATATTGTTGTCATAATTCGTTCTAAGCCATAATTCCTGACTGTTATCTAAATACCAAAGTTTAGTTGATTTACTATTTGCATTGTAATCTTTAACTTTAGCTAACGTTTCTAGCTTGCCCTCATATATATCTAATTTAAACACCCACATGCCTCTATTACCATATCGTGAAGTTGAAATGATTATATGCCTGGGATCGTTTTTTAAGGTGCTTATTATTCTAGGGTGGGCAAAATGTTGTTCATAATCAATACTGGTAACTTTACTTTTTAATTTCCCTCTACGCACTAAGGAGCGAACACCAAAAATAAACTTCCCTTTATCTTCATCGATATTGATACTATAAATTTCACCATAGTAGGCTTTCCGCTCTTCATTTCGTTGTTCACTAGACAGAAAAATTAGCAATCTTTCATTATTTGCCCAGGAATAACTACCTACACTGTCTTTTTTAGCAAAAGAAATTTGGTTAATTGCTTTCATTGTTTCAACGGCAACTATGATTAGAACAGGGGTATCGTTTTGGGTACGAATCAACGCAATATGTTTACCGTCAGGAGATAAACTGACATTTCGGTAGTCATCCTGCTGAAATAAAGTGCTAATTTCTAAATTTTGTTCCTGAGATTGGTTTTCAGTAATGTTATTTTCTTGTCCAGTAACCATAGAACAATAACTGATAAAGAAGAGTGTGAAAGTTATAACTTTTTTTATTTTGTCGAGCACAGAAAGTCCTTTTATTGTTTAGTTTTCTTGATTTTCTTGAATGGAATAGCCTAGGCCATTACCTATTATCAGGGATTATATTTTAAGTTACCTCAATTCACAATATTTATATTGCTAGCTCCAACTCTATATTTGCTTGGCTCTGTTGTAGCTAATTGTTGTCTATACTTATAAATGAACGTAACTTATTGAGGTGCAAGACAATGAGAACAA
>JABSOJ010000157.1 GCA_013216005.1 Alteromonadaceae bacterium
AATTCACAAAAGAGCAAGTAATTATCCAGTGTGTTTTGACAGTTCAATCAATCATAATTAATGAGTCAAGGTACTAGACTGGTAATAAAGGTTATTCCCTTATAAAGAGAATTGGACTCCCCACACTCAAAGTATGGGTAATATTATTGGAAGCAAAAAGCGATAAAAGCTGGCCATAATGAAAAGCTAATTATCGCCTAATAATACTTAATCATTTATTTATAAATGCAGTATGGGCTGTTATTAATCGATTCAAAAATGCCATTGCAGCAGAGCTGAATACGTAACGTTCTTTCCCCGTTTTAAAGATTAAATTTCGATTTGTCAGGTAATCGAATGCTTTATCCCAATTATCTAATTTTAAAGATTTAAGTGAACTCAATAGTAAATCGTCTTGCTTCAATGCTTCTATATCTGTTTCTTTAATACCAAACATTGGATCAGCTAATTGGGCTAAATCCCCAAATCTGGCGTAATACCGACCAATAAATAATAATATTGCCTGAATTTTCATGGCATTATCGTCTGATTCATCACTGTTACTGTCGCGAGTTTCCTGAGTAAAATAAAAATCACCTTCTTCATCAAACAACAGTTCAACTCCCATATGTTTAAAAAACAAGGTGAAGTGCTTTATTTTATTAAACACTAAGGTAAATAATTCATCATCAACAAAGCAGCAATGAATGTCATCGTAACGTTGCTTATTCAGCACCTTTCCCAGAGAAAACAAACGATATATCTGTGTACTTTTTGTATAAGGTATTTCTTCAAAACTGTTTAAAATTACCGTTTCCACTACGAAATCTCCTGCAATATGACAATACGGTATACGTAATATTCATTATTATGTTGTATAAAGGCTTTTTGATTAGTTTTTATTAACTGTTTGCCATCCAGTATTTTTTTCCGGAAGTGGACTATTGCGTTAATTAAATCAATAAATTGATAAGCTGGCAGTAAATCTTTCAACCGATAATGTAAGGTCGCTATAATATCTTTTGACGAACGTAAGGAGAACTTCTCAAGCAATTCGTATATTTTCATTGCCCGTTCAATGCGGTCTTTGGATGTAAAAGAGATCGAGGATTCACCCTCTGCTTCAAACACATTACCCGAAATTGCCAGTTGGTCTTCTATTTTATAAGTTAAATCTACAAATACATTATGAAAATATGATTCATTATTCTCTATTCGCAGATCTTTCGGACGCGATATACGTTTAACATTATTCATAAACAGCGTTTCTTTAGCAAATGTACTGTCTATTTTTGTACGATTAACCCGCCCATCCAAAGTTTGTTTATATTTAGACATAAAACGCTCAAAATGCCATTCCATCGCATTAAATTGCGTTAAACTTTTCTGTGTTTTTCGAATAAAGCCATTTATTTGATTAGATACATTTTTAAGAGGATTGATAATATTGCTGAAGCTTAAACTATAGCGAAATATTTGATCTGAAAGTTCATATTTATTGTGAGCGTCAAAAAGTACTTTGATACTGTTGATCGTAGCCAATAAATTGTCTCCTTCCACAAGTTTTACATCTGGATTAACAAATCGGTGCGTCGGTAAAATATGACGTTCATAAAGGTGTGTAATATCATCTAGAAGTGTCTGACGATATTTCATAAAGTCTATTCCGTCTTTACTGACATCAGCAGAAAGTTGTTCAAGATCGCGATTTATTTCCTGCATCCTGATCAAATTTCGCTTCAACAGGTCGAGTAAACTCCCTAATTTTTGTACCGCCTCTTCAACCAGCTCGGTGTAATCCGGATCTAAATTATTAAAAGTACATGTATCAGAATGAAGTTTCATTTGAATATGCCATAGCGAAGCAAGTTCTGACTTGAGTTTAGCGTCTGTTAATTCTTGATAAAGAGAGGTTTCACATAAACGGAATATCGACAAAACAGATTCTTGAAACATTAAGCGATTAACATTTTCAAATTGATCCTGACCCGCAACAATGTGGGAACTTGAAAGATTCTTTGTCGAAAAAGCAATTTTAAAACGCTGTTGCTCTTTTTCTTCCAGATTTTTTATCTCTTCCAGTACCGTTAATCCAACCGCTGCCTCGCTGATAAAACGTTCATTTTGACCATCCATTTGCATAATAATATTGAACATAATATTAGGTCGTTCCAACATTATTTTTAGCGTTTGAATTGCACTAAATTGTTTCATCAGCTCCCTCCAACAACCCTAACTGCTGCTCACCGGACTGTTCGCTGGAATATTGACAAAACTCACTTTCATTTAAAAAAGCTTGTGGACCACCCCAAACAACTCTGGTTCGCTCTTTTGTATAAGGCATACCGGTTTTCAGTGCATCTACATCGTAATGATGGCCAATCATATGAACTAATTCAGCACCAGAGCTATGAGTGCCAGCCGTGAATAAAAAGAATCCACTTTCTCTGATATCGTCCAGTAACCATTCATACTGATCAACGTTAATATTAGCCGCTTCATCCATAATAACGGGTAACTGAACCATGCAGCTGTCTGCACGTAATTTAGCTAATAACATTCTCACCAGTTTCAGGTTAATTAATGCCGTGGTTGATGTAGATTGCTGTTTTGTCTGCCAACTATCATAACCATCTTTTTTCACTTTATAACTAACTTCATTAATAACATCAGACATCATCAGTTTATTACGTTCTCCACTTTTGAAGAAGGCATCACTGAACGCCTGCAATCTGACATAAAACTGCTCAGACAAAGTTTGGTCAGAATCGGCATTAAAACTATTATGAATTTCACTGATGAGATTACTGAAACGTTTATCAATTTGAATTGAAACCTGAATGCTACTTAAGTCATTAATTGATATCCCTTCAAAAGATCTATTTAACTGACTCTCAAACCTGTTGATGTGTTCAAAATTTTTGTTCAATATATCAACGTAATTGCTTACGCTCTCGTTATGCATCTTGGTTTTACTTCGTAAAATACCCCCTTGATTTTGTAATTCGTCATAAACTATTTTCAATTCATCGTAGGTACTTTTAATTGCACTTGGTAAAGGACTGTCTTCGAAAAGTTTAGGATCGAAATAGACAAATTTATCTCTTGAAAAATTGCGTAAGCTATCTATTATTTTTACTCTCAAACCTTCAACAGCTTGTAAATTAAGCTGTAAGTTTGATAAATAGGGTGAAGATACTTCTGCAGGTACTGAATTATAATCTTGCTGAGTTTCTAACTGACGTTGTATTTTGGGGTATGCAAGCTTGGTAGCCTTCGCGCTGTTACTTAAATCAAGTAACTTAGATTGCTCAGCTTCAAGCCCTTTTTGTTTAAGTTTCTCTGTTTCAAGTAACTCAGTTATTTCAGATTGCTGCGCTAACACTTTTGTCATAATTGGCGCTGTGTTATCAATAGTTTGTTGATTTTCAGCACATTGTTTTTGATAAATTTTAACTGCCTGCTTGTTTTCATCAAAGTGAGCAATTATTCCTCTGAGTCTATTTGTTTCAACTAACTGTTTGCTTAAGTCTTTTAATTTTTTTTCTGTAATTAAAGGATTTTCAGACCCTTGATTTTCCAGTGACTTTTTCTCAGATGACTTTGCTCTTATTTCTGACTGAACATTATCTATTTCCCGTTGATAATTACGGGAAGCAAAAGCATTTGATTTAGAAATTGCGACACCGAAAAAAGAATAGCTATAACCTTTATCGTCAAATAAGTTTTGAAAGTTTTCAAGTGCAAAATTTTCTTTTTCCGTTAACTCACGGCCAGGGTTAGCCAATATTAATTTTTGACTTAACGAATTCAGCAACGTTAAAGAATGAGTTGGTAATTGCTTTTGTAAACTGAATTGTGCATTACTCACTTCTAATTCCAACTGCGCTAACATTTGTTGGTGTTCAGTTAATTGAGTTTGCAATTTGATAATACGTGTACGTCTGGCGTCTGTATCTTCCAGCGCTTTTATTTTCTCACTTGTATCATTTACCTCATCTTCTAAAATTTCAATAATTTCAGATAGTGGCATATTCCCATAAAGATTAATTTCAGCTTCAGCTTTTTCAATTAATTTTGTCGTATTATCAATATCCTTGGTAAGTTTGTTTACATTCTGCTTAGCCGTAAAAACATATTGATTATGCTCAGTAAGTGACTTAGTGAGCGGCCGTAAATCCTGTTGGTATTTACTTACACTCAACGCTAATTGACTCAACTGCTTATTCACTTGCTCCATAGCTTTACTAAGGTATAAATAAAAATTAATAAAGTCATTTTCTGCTGAAGATAATTTACTGTAATTCGCGTAATCACGTGTTAATTGCGTAAACTCACTCTGCTTATTTTCAATATCAATAAGCTTTTGCTCTTCCAACTTCAATTGGTCGTGTGCATACATAAACGATTGAATATCAAAATTCAGCGCATCGGTAGTTTCTTTCTTTTGAGACTCAATAATGTTGGCAACCGCTTTTGCTACCGCTTTATTTGATGTTTTCATGTCAAAAAGCATCAAAATTAACGCTCTTAACGATTCTATATTTTCTTCTGTAGCATCATTTAACGGAAATAGGCTATAGCGCATGGCCACAGTTGATAAAATATCTTTTGCATACATTAAATCTTTTAACTTTTGTGGATCTTTAACGGTAATACAATGCTTATCTTTTTCTTTAATTCTGGCAAAAACATCCTGTGTGGATAATTTATCGACCCGACCACCTATCATATGCTCGTCGTCATCTCTGACAGCCCAAAACAAAATTCTAACTTCACTATAAGATAATGTTGTAAATATCCGTTCAAAACACAGATTTTTAGTTCGATAAAGTATTTGGCAATGGGTATACTTTTTCCCACCAATAATTTTTTCAACTTCGATGATTAAGTGAGAATATTTTGTCGGAAAATAGTGCTCATAAGATTGTTCCTGACCGTACTCATCACCGTTTGAACTACGAAAATTAAATTTGTCTTTTGCTTTTTTAAAATTAACTTCTGGCAATAAAAATAAGCGAATACAGTTAAGTAAACTCGACTTTCCAACATTACCCTCACCCAATAATATGGTATGTTTATCCAGTTCAATTTCTGAATAGCAAAATCCAGCTGAATCAACTAGTACGAGTTTTTTAAGTACAAAATTAAATTGATGTGACATTGTGTGATTTTCCTATTCGAAAGCCAAAATGACTTCTTGTTCCATAAAGGCTAACGTTGCAGACATTATTTTCTGGGTGGACACTAGCTAGTGTCTGTCCAGAAACAGGGTCGTAACGAGGGCGATCCAATGGTGCAATATAAATGCTACTAGAGTTGGGCGTTTAGTCATTCTAAATAACCTTCTCTAGTAGTGTTTAGATTGTGCCAATGGGACGTCCGCAGTAGACATTCGTTTCTGGATGGACACTAGTTATCATATCCTGGTGCAATAGTAAGGTTTTCGGCCCCGTATAATGTTTGTCTGTTACGAAGCCATAACTGAAACTCCCCGCCAGACAAACTAGCATCTGGTGTACAATCTACATTCCATCGTCTCAGTAAATATCCGGCTAATGCCGCTCTCACGTTCAGCTCCAAAATGCCATTTATCATTCCGTAGTCCATAGCAATTGCTGTAGGGTGATTTACATTATTTGGATGAGCAACAAGTTGAAGTGGCATCATTCTCATCCACTGGTGATCTTCAAGCTTATCTTCATGCGGCTCAATTTTCTGCTGTTTAATTGTTACCTTACTGATGCGTGTTAAGACAAAATCCCTAAACGATTTAGATTTGCGATCATAAGCTCGCACATGCCAACGTAACCCATTATCAATAACCGAATGCGGAACTAGATCTCTGGAAGCTGAGCCGCTGCTCAATGAAGTATAGATTATACTGACTGATTTATTATTCAGAATCGATTGAATCAACCTAGCTACAATAGCAATATCCGGTACATTTAATTGGCTTGGTGCTTCCACAGGGAAAGTAATATCTTCAATTGCATCAAAGCCATCAGTAATATTATTTGCTAACTTCACTAAGGTTTTACGGGCATCGTGCTTAAATAACGGCTTAAATTTTTTCGTTTGAAAATATTGCTTAGTTGGATTATCCAACTCCGCATTATTAGGCGCCAATTCTTTATACATCGCTATATCGCGAGTTGCATTTGCCATGCCCATTTCAAATTTTGTCGTAAGATCACTCCGGCTAAAAGACCCCTTAAACATTAAAAGAAAATCTATATAAGCTAAGCGTTGCTTTTGAGAAAAACTAATATCTGCTTCATTTTCTATTCGTATCATCAACACACCAAATGGTAACCAAATTGATTACATTATAATGCAATAATGATTATTTCATCAAGGTTTAAATAAATTAGTGCTTTTTAGTTGAATCTAAGTAGTGTCTGAACGGAAATCCTGAAAGCCTTATTTTACGGGGTATTCAAGCAATATTGTAAAACGAAGATTTTGTTATTTTTGGCTAAAAACGGCCAAAACGCTTAAATCTACATCAATACCGACTGATTAGCTTAAATCTTCGTTTTGAATTAATCGCTACAGCCCATGTGTAGCAATGGCTATTGACTTTTCGTTCGGGCACTAAGTATGAAAACAAAAATACCTTTACCGATTAAATCCCCGCAATGGCAATGTTTTACATTGCAACCAATTCTCTTCGGCATATTGACTGGTTCCGTCAGTAACATGTAACGTAAAAGCCTGACGGGATCTCGTTGAACGATTCGGCGCGCTATAATGTGGCAAAAACCCATGAAAAATGACCAAACTACCCGCCTTTACTTCCACTGACTGTTCGCAAGTTTTTGTTGGCCAGGGAGTATTATCCAGAGATATCATCGTGGTGGTTTGCCCGTCCAAATTGAATCGTTCCCGAAGCGGACCTTTATGACCTTGAGGTTCTACCCACAAACAACCATTATTTAAGGTTGCATCTTCAATCGCAAACCAAAAAGTTACAACACTTTGTGGTTGGGTAAAGAAAAAACTGGCGTCCTGATGCCAATTTACTTCACCACCAATGCGAGGCTGTTTAAAAATATACATTGATTGTCGAATTTGCGGTTGCTGTATTCCCAAATCTGCCGCAATATCACCTAATATTCGCTGGTGACTGAATTCTTCAAACACGGGGTCAATTTCATGTAAAGCATGACCTATTTTATTAATACAGAGCGCACGTTCCTGAACTAATTTGCCTTCTTTTGAAAAAGCTTCTTCTTCAAAAAAACAGCGGATTTTTTCTGCTGATTCTAAAAAATACTGATCTCCGCTACGGTCATTATCTTTGGTGGTAAAAATATGAGGATCACCATCTTCAATTTCCTGTTCAACCCCCTGTTCAACCCATTTATTAACCAAGAACGCTGCTTGGTTTTTAACTTTTTCAATCAGCTCTGTGGCAATAATCTGGTCAAGGACAAGAAACCCCTGATCATTATAATTGTGTATTTGTTCTTTTGTTAACATGTATTACTCTTCTAATTCTAGTGTAAACACCCGTACTTATATAAATAATACCAATCAATAGGGTAGGTAAACAGGGCAATAGTTTGATTCTAACCTTAATATCAATTAAACCTATATTTTTTATTACTCATTTTAGTAAGTTATTAATCTCTATACCCAAACCGCTTGTAGTTATCTTCTCGTACTAGTATATTCGTACTATAAACAAGGAGTTTAACTTTGAAGTATACTGTTATCAGCTGCGGCCTGTGGCTCTCTATTTTATTATTAGGTTGTTCATCTGCCGAATATAATGAGGCAATAAATTCATATCAACAAGCTAAAGCAACTCATCAACTTACACCGGTTGTAAAGGCGTTAAAAAAACTCGCAAAGTTAAAACCAAAAGAATTCCAACATCAATTCATCAATGCTCAGAGTGCGCAAGTTAAACTTAATGAAGCACAACAACATTTAACTGATAAAGAATTCTATCTGGCGTACCTTGCCAGTCATGACTCTTATCGACAACTTTATAGTAATGAAAGTAAAGCCATATTAATTAAGTCAGGCAAAAAATTATTTCCGGTACTCAAAGTACAAACCAACATTGAAAAATCGCTTCAACAAACCCAGAAACAACTATCTCAAACATTAACCAATTATCAGAAATCCCCGATTGATGATTGGAATTTAATTGAACTCAATAACTTACTTGAGCAACTTAGTAAAACTGCTTTGACCTTAAACAACTCACTGAGCAGATTAAAAAAAGACAACCTTGAATTAATATTACCAGAAACAATCGATTGGCAACTTAGTATTGAAGCTCGACTTGAAAGTATTAATCAGACATTAAATTATTTGGTCAGTCTTGCACGTTTTCGAAGTGCAATTATTTTATTAACGTTAAATCAAACATTAGCAGAAAAAAGTAAGGGGTTATTAGCTATAACCAATAACCCTGAATCAGCGAAACAAAACATGCAATCAGATCTTATAAAAGCTCAAAGACAATATAAACCTTATAAAATTTTAATTGAAAACGTCGCTTTAGCTACTTATATTAGTAAAAAAGATATTCATGCAAGCTGGTATCAGGAATGGAATGAGTTAGAATCCTATATTATGAGACCCCAGGGAGATTTTGATTACTACCCTGAATTTGCTGAAGAACGTACAGTACAACTAAAACGACTGATACAGGAAAATAAGTTTCTCCCCTTAAATTTAACCACAGATTTTTCTAAAAAAGATGAGTTTCAGCATAAACATCAGGTGATATTTAACCTAATAAAAAAACTGAACGAAGATAAAAACTTATTAATTTAAGACCAGAATTTCTCACATAAATTATGCCTATCGCTAATAAACACATCAAATATAATTATTTATAAATACTTAACTGGATTAATTATGAATCAAAACGTTATAAAAACATTGTCTTTTATTTTTCTAATCCTGCATTCATCTACTAGCCTCTGGGCGCAAAATAATGAGATGCTCCCGCCTATTCTTGATTATTATCCTAACTGTTCGTATGACGTGTTAGATACCGTTAAAATGAGAGTATTAACAGTTAAAGAGCCTGAAGCAGAAGTTGTCACTAGCTATTACAAACAATACAAAAAAAAGCCCAATTGGCTGGGGCAGATGCATTGATTTTAATTAATCGAAGAGTAAATGGAATTGCAGGGTGGAGCTCCACATCGGCCTATTTAAGTTATAAAGCAGAATTCATCAAGCTATGCAAAGAATCTAATACGAGTGATAGAAAATTAGCACCCGTAGATCCTCAAGGTAGAGAAAATTATGGTGTTAAAATAGCAATAAAATGGCTCTGTTGTAGATAATTGTTGTCCCTTCAAATGGAATTAAACTCAACCCTTATATCTAGGACTCTGTGA
>JABSOJ010000014.1:0-15422 GCA_013216005.1 Alteromonadaceae bacterium
AACTGGCGGTGATTTTACAAAAAAAAGAGGAAAAACCTGTCAAGCTTTTTTTTCATAAAATAACGCTGAATAATTACTAAATTTTTAGCTTTTACCGCCATATATGAATAAAAAAGATTCACACTGCCAAACGCTAATGTTGCCGCAGCCATGATCTTCAGTACATCAGAATTTGATACGTCAGACACATTAATGAAAGCGGGAAAAAAACCAACATAGAATAAAATAGCTTTAGGATTTCCTAAAGTAATTAATAAGCCTGCGATAAAATTTGAACTTAACGATGATTCTACTGAATCTTGCATTTCAACCGAGCTGGCTTTTGATTTTAAAAGCTTAATGCCAAGCCATATAAGATAAAATGCACTAAGGTATTTTATGATAAAAAATGTAGTCCCCATTATTTCTGAAAGTGCAGTAAGCCCAAATAATGCCAGAAGAATAAAAACATAGTCACCTAAAACAATACCCATTGTCATATATACCCCTCGCAGGAACCCGGACGAAATGAACGAGCTATAATGGCGAATACTGCGGGACCGGGAATAATAGCAAGTAAAAACATTGCGCCAAATAATGCAATAAGACTACTGAATGTCATGTTGAGTTTTCCTTGAAACTTAATGAAACTTTTGGATTGTACACGAAATGATATTAAAACAAATTAAACGCCTCATCTGCAATATTTCCTTCAGCAATTCTACATACTGCACCTTTCATTGTTGCATAAAAATCACTATCCAAGCTAATTTCTATAACGCCTCCTGGCATATGAACTGAAATATTAGCATCACAAAATCCTAAAGCATGCATTACCGCCGCCGCCGCCGTACTACTACTGCCGGAAGCCAACGTATAACCAGCACCACGTTCCCATATCTCAATTTGAATAGTGTTTCTGTCAATCACTTTAACGAATTGAACATTAGTTCGATTTTCAAATTGGCTATCGTTCTCAATCGCTTTACCATAATTTTTAGCTAACGATTCAGATAAATTATCAACAGGGATAACACAATGAGGATTACCGACATTCGCTAAATAGAAAGTAAATACTTTATCTTTTACCCGTATTTTTTTAGCTTTGATTTCAGGCGTTATGTGAACTTCATGGGTAAACCGAACTTTTCCCATACCAACAGTAACCGACATTCCTTGCTCGTGTACTGTGGAACAAACAGCTCCGCCTTTTGTTTCAATGGTAAATGGCTTGTTGTTGACGAGCTCACGATCCCATAAATATCTTGAAAATATTCTTAAACCATTGCCGCTTTTTTCTGCTTCACTCGCATCGGGATTAAATATTCTTAAAGAAAAATCGCATTCAGCACTTTCTTGTGGACCGAAAATAATTCCATCTGATCCTATTCCATAATTTCTATTACAAATCACCTTAATTTCATGATCGGATAAGCTTTTATCTAAATCTTTTGGATCTATCACAATATAATCATTACCCAAAGCGTGGTATTTACTAAATTTCAAGATAACCTCTTCTCCTCTTTTCATACAAATATAGCATTTTGGACATAAAAAAACCGCTTACGCGGTTTTTTCAAATAAATTAACTGAAACCAATCAGACTAATTATAATTTATCAGCGTTATCAGCTAAGTAAGATGCTACACCTTCTGGTGATGCAGTCATACCCGCATCGCCTTTATTCCAACCTGCAGGACAAACTTCACCGTGGTCTTGATGAAATTGCAATGCATCAACCATACGGATCATTTCATCAACGTTACGGCCTAAAGGAAGATCGTTAACAACCTGGTGACGCACATTACCTTCTTCATCAATTAAGAATGAACCACGAAATGCAACACCAGCTTCAGGATGCTCAACATCGTAAGCTTTACAAATTTCATGTTTAACATCAGCAACTAAAGTGTATTGTACTTTACCAATACCACCTTCATTTATTGGAGTGTTACGCCATGCATTATGAGAAAATTGAGAATCAATTGAAACACCAATCACTTCAACACCACGACTTTTGAATTCTTCCATACGGTGATCAAAAGCAAGTAATTCAGATGGACAAACAAAAGTAAAATCTAAAGGATAGAAAAATACTACCGCTTTTTTACCTTTGATTGTTGCACTTAAATTAAAATCATCAACGATTTCACCACTACCAAGTACTGCTGAAGCAGTAAAATCTGGTGCTGCACGACCTACTAATACACTCATATTATTCTCCGTTGTTATTGTTTGTTAAGCAAAACTACACCATTATAATTTTGCAAAAAAATACACCACCAAGTATTGTGGTATATTTATAAATATCAATTATTCTTCAGACTTATTTTTCGCTGCACTTTCTTTAATTAAAGTTTGCAATTCACCTTGCTGGAACATTTCCATAATAATGTCACATCCCCCAACTAATTCACCGTCTACCCATAATTGTGGAAACGTTGGCCAATTAGCATATTTTGGTAACTCAGCACGAATATCCGGGTTTTGCAAAATATCTATATAAGCAAATTTTTCTTCACACGAAATTAGTGCTTGAGACGCTTGTGATGAAAAACCACAGCTTGGTAATTTAGGAGAACCTTTCATATATAATAAAATTGAATTCTCAGCGATTTGTTCTTTAATTCTTTCAATGGTATCCATGATAACCTCTTATGTAATACTTATTTCATTACTTATTGTAATATCGAAGGAACCGATATAAATAAACTTTCTTAATCTCATACTGCTAAACGATATTTGTGCCACAATACAGTAATGCAATAGGTACTAATAAAAAAACAATAATAAAACAAACAATACTTGATAAATAGCATTATAAGCCTCATAAACTAGTTTATATTGTGTTAGATTACGCAAGTTTTAAAACCCTGAGCATTTTACTAGTTTTTTAGTAAAAACAAACGTTTTCTTTCTAATTTGTATAAGAACAAATAATTATAATTAATTCCTGGAGAATAAAATGGCTATCGAATTACCAGCACTACCATATGAAAAAAATGCTTTAGAGCCGCATATTTCAGCTGAAACTTTAGAATTCCACTACGGTAAACATCATAATACTTATGTTGTAAAACTTAACGGTTTAATTGAAGGTACTGAATTTGCAGGAAAAACGTTAGAAGAAATTGTTAAAACTTCATCTGCTGGCGTATTCAATAATGCTGCTCAAATATGGAACCATACTTTTTACTGGAACAGCCTAAGCCCGAATGCGGGTGGTGAACCAACTGGCGCTCTAGCTGATGCTATTGTTGCAAGTTTCGGCTCTTTTGAAGCTTTCCAAGCAAAATTCACTGACAGCGCAATAAATAACTTTGGTTCAAGCTGGACATGGTTAGTTAAAAAAGCTGACGGAAGTTTAGAAATTGTTAATACTTCAAACGCTGCAACACCATTAACAGACGAAAATGTAACTCCCGTTATTACTGTCGATTTATGGGAACATGCTTATTATATTGATTACCGTAATTTACGTCCTAAATATATGGCAGCTTTCTGGGCTTTAGCTAACTGGGATTTTGCCAGCGCAAACTTTAACGCCTAAGCTAAAAGAAGTTAAAAGAAGTTAAAAGAATATATTTAATCACACTTTTTAAATTAGCAGTGTGATATTTAAAAAGCGAGCTCAGCTCGCTTTTTTTATGTTCGAACATTAAAATATTTATGGTTTTAGATTACTAACAAAGCGATAAAAATTCGGTAAAAAGTTAAAATCACGAAAAATATTCAACAATGTTAAAAAAAGACTAGTTAATTTTTAAGTTAATTCGCATAATACTTAGTTATGAATAGTCGCCAGTATAAATAAAAGCAATAATAATGAAAAAATTAGACGATATAGATTTACGTATTTTAACCATCCTTTATAAAGATGCAGATATAACCAATAAAGAACTCGCTTCAAACATTGGCATTGCTCCTTCCACTTGCCTGGAGCGTGTTAAACGCATGAAAAATAACAACGTGATCAACAATGCATTTATCGATATAGATTTTAAAAGCGTTGGAGGTAACATTGAAGCTATCGCAGCCATTCGATTACAACCTTATTCAGAAGCAATAGTTAATAAATTGCGTGACGATTTACTTAAATTACCAGAAATCATCAGCCTTTATCATATGGGTGGAAGTTATGACTACTATATTCATATGTCAGTTAAAGACAGTGAGCATTTAAGACAATTTGTTTTTCAGGCAATAACCTCCCGCGAGGAAGTTACTACCGTTGAAACATCGATGATATTTGAACATAGCCGTAGTGGTGTTTTACCTAATTTTACTAATTAGTGCCCGAACGAAAAGTCAATAGCCATTGCTACACATGGGCTGTAGCGATTAATTCAAAACGAAGATTTAAGCTAATCAGTCGGTATTGATGTAGATTTAAGCGTTTTGGCCGTTTTTAGCCAAAAATAACAAAATCTTCGTTTTGCAATATTGCTTGAATACCCCGTAAAATAAGGCTTTCAGGATTTCCGTTCAGACACTAATTATGCTGATTGTAACAGGTTGTTAATAAATCCTAAAGTTAAAGCCAGTAAGCTCGCCATGATTGTTGTAGGCGATTATCCGTATGATCGAGATTAACTTTATTATGTTTAAATTTTTAACTTTAACTATTTTCAGTTTTATTTGTTAATTTGGCTATAATAACGGAAAAATAAGTTGAGGTAGAAAATAAGTGTCGATTAATCTTCCATTAGAAAAATTAAGTCAATGGCAACAAATCGCTTTTTGTTCAGCATTATTAGAACGTATGCTACCTAATTATCATATGTTTGCTGAGTCAGTTGAATTTGGTGATGTTCGTATTTTACGGAATCAGCTTGATTTAGTCTGGCAATGGCTTGATAAAAATAATCGCTGTAAAATAAATTATCAGGCTCAATTATTGAAATTAGAGCCGGAAATACCTGATCCCGAAGCCTTTGATTTTTTCGGTGTTTTCCCTGCGCTTGATGCTTGTATGGCGGTAATGTCATTACTTCAAGGTATGCAAGATGAAGAAAGTGAAGGTTTAAGTAGTGTTAGTCGGTTGTCTGAAAATAGTGTCAGTTATTATGTTGAGTTGGTCTTAGCGGAAGAAATTGATGAAGCTCCTCTTGAGCAAGAGTCTATTTCAGAAGAAGACATTCAACAACATCCGTTAATGCAGTGGGAGATTGCAACGCAAACTGAATTGTTTGATATTTTATTATCAGCCCCAGAAAATAAACAAACATGTATAAAAATTAAAGCCATGGTGCTTGAAGAAGGTTTGTCTAATTTAGGCATTGAAATTTAGCTTTTATCCTTAAGTTGATAAAGACGGTAAACGACTTGCCCTGCGACTTTTTCTTTCAACATTTGCCAATTTTCAGGAAGTTGCTGGTTATTGTTATCAACTTCCATTTCAACATATATAAGCGCGTTGTTTGCAAGCCATCCCTGATTGAGTAACAAGGCTGTTTGTTCAATAAATTGTTTTCTAAAAGGCGGATCAAGAAAAACCACATCAAAAGGTTGCCGTTTTTTCTCTGAAAATGTTTTTAAGTATGATAATGCATCAGTGTGAACAATTGTTGCGTTACAAAGGTTAAGTAATGCTTGGTTTTGCTTTAATTGTTGAGCAGCCGCTTTGTTAAATTCTAAAAAAGTAAGTTGTTGAGCACCACGAGAAAGCGCTTCAAACCCTAATCCACCAGAACCGGCAAAACAATCTAAGCAATTACTTTGCTGAATATAGGGCATTAACCAATTAAAAACAGTTTCTTTTACCCTGTCGGTGGTCGGTCGCAATCCAGCAGCCATTAAGACCGGAAGTTTCCGGCCTCGATGTTTCCCAGCGATAATTCGAATACTGCCTTTAGGTGAATTTTTGATTTGTTGTTTTTTTCTCTGATTCATATCACTGACAGTTTTTATTTAAGGTGCTATTATATCGGCAATATTATCCATGTTTGGTGTGTTTTTGCTAATTTAATTACGTATTTACTTACTTTTACTTGCAGATATCACGCTTACTTACTGTATTAATAATTGAAAAATATTTATGTCAAAGAAAAAAGGTATGTTTTCCTGGTTAGGTTTAGGTGGCCGGAAAGAAAAAGAAACCCAAGAAGTAACTGAAACGAAAGAAGCGCAAGAAACCGCTATTACTGATGAAACTGAAGTTATTTCAGAGTCTTCTGTAGAAGAAAAGGTTGCAGTCCAGCAAGTAATAGAAAACACTGACTTGCCAGAGCCAGAGCCAGAGCCAGAGCCAGAGCCAGAGCCAGAGCCAGAGCCAGAGCCAGAACCAAAAATTGGTTTTTTTGCGCGTTTGAAGCAAGGCTTAACTAAAACTCGGCAAAATTTGGGCGGAGGATTGTTCGATCTCTTTCGTGGGAAAAAAATTGATGACGATCTCTTTGAAGAATTAGAGACACATTTATTACTTGCAGATGTAGGTGTTGATACGACGACAAAAATAATAAAGTCACTCACTGAATCAGCCTCTCGTAAGCAGCTGAAAGATGCAGAAGCATTGGTTGAGTTACTAAAAGTTGAATTAAAGAAAATAATCGCACCCGTAAGCAAACCATTAGAAATCCCTCAAAGTGACAGTCCTTTTGTGATTTTAATGGTTGGGGTAAATGGTGTAGGTAAAACGACAACTATCGGTAAACTGGCTAAACAGTTTCAGGCTCAGGGGAAATCAGTAATGCTGGCTGCCGGGGATACATTCCGTGCTGCTGCGGTTGAACAACTTCAAGTTTGGGGTGAGCGTAACGATGTAACTGTGGTTGCTCAACATACAGGAGCAGACAGTGCTTCAGTGATTTTTGACGCAATCAGTGCCGCCAAAGCAAGAAATATCGATGTTATTATTGCGGATACTGCCGGGCGTCTGCAAAATAAAAGTCATTTAATGGAAGAGCTGAAAAAAGTCGTTCGGGTAATGAAAAAGCTTGATGAAAATGCTCCCCATGAAGTTATGTTAACCCTAGATGCCGGCACAGGGCAAAATGCTTTAAGCCAAACAAATTTATTTGACCAGGCTGTAGGATTAACAGGGTTAACTTTAACAAAGCTAGACGGTACCGCAAAAGGAGGTGTTGTCTTTGCTGTCGCGGATAAACATAATATTCCGATCCGTTATTTAGGGGTTGGTGAAGGTATTAATGATTTAAGACCTTTTAATGACGATGATTTTATTGATGCTCTTTTTTCTGATGAAAAAATGGCTGATAACGAGAAGAGACCTTAGTAATAAATTATGATCCGTTTTGATAATGTCAGTAAAACGTACCCCGGCGGTTTTATCGCTTTGAAACAAGTGAACTTCAAGCTTGCTGCCGGAGAAATGGCATTTTTAACGGGTCATTCGGGTGCTGGTAAAAGTACCTTATTAAAATTGATCAGTATCATGGAAAAACCTACCAGTGGTAGTTTGAAAATTAATGGTACTGAACTTGCGAAAATAAAATATAAACAAATTCCGTATGTTCGTCGCGGAATAGGGATGATATTTCAAAATCATAACCTGTTAATGGACCGGACAATTTATGACAACGTTGCCTTGCCGTTAATTATTGAAGGTTTTGGTCATAAAGAAACCCGAAAACGTGTTGAAGCTGCTTTAGATAAGGTGCACTTATCCAGTAAAATACGTTGTTATCCCAATATGCTTTCCGGTGGTGAACAGCAGCGAGTTGGTATTGCCCGGGCGATAGTTAATAAACCACCTATTATTCTGGCAGATGAACCAACAGGGAATTTGGATCCTAAACTCTCATTAGATATTATTCGAATATTTGAAGAATTCAATGCCGCAGGTGTGGCCGTTTTGATTGCTACTCATGATCTTGGACTTATTGCCCGAATGAAATATCGTACCCTGACTTTGAAGCAAGGAACTATGATCACAGACGGACTTGTTGATGGTCTGCAAAGTCAGAGGAGCAATGATGAATAACATAAGTAGTAGAGTATCTGCATTGTTTATTCGCCATATTCAGCAGGCGATAGGTAGTTTAGGTGATTTATGGAGAACACCTTTTACTTCAGTGATGACTGTGTTGGTATTAGGTATTAGTTTAGCCTTGCCGGCGACACTACATTTGTTTGTTAAAAATGCACATAATATTACTAAACAATGGGACTCTGCCTCAGAAATAACGCTATTTTTAAAGTTAACCGTTAATGATAAAACGGCTAAAAACTTAGTTCAGCGGGTTCAACTTTATCCTGAAGTTGCTAAAGTGAAATATATTTCAGCTGAAGATGCCTTGCATGAATTTAAAATCTTATCGGGTTTTGGTCAGGCGTTAGAGTATCTGGATAAAAATCCACTGCCAGCAACAATATTGGTAACACCAACGAAAAGAGCAAGCCAATCTCTAGCGGCGAACGATTTACTGGTTAAATTAGAAAAAGAACGTGAAGTTGAACAAGGTAAATTAGATTTAGAATGGTTATCAAAATTGGAAGCGATGGCTCAGTTAATTGAAGATACTGTTATGGGCGTTGCCTTGATGTTGTGTTTATCCGTTGTGTTAATTATTGGTAATACCATTAGATTAGCTATTCTGAGTCAAAAAGAAGCTATAGCGGTAATGAAATTAGTGGGAGCTACTGATGGTTTCATCCAACGACCTTTTTTATATTCTGGTGTTTGGTATGGTATTTGTGGCGGAATTTTAGCTTGTGCTACTGTGGCTATATTAGCCCAATACTTGTCGGCAGCCCTAACTCAATTGGTTGCGCTTTATAATAGTAGTTTTGTTTTGCAAGGCTTGTCTTTTAATGAGAGTTTACTATTGATTTTATTAGCTGTTTTACTTGGATTAGTGGGTAGTTATATTTCTGTTAGTCAGCATGTTAGAGCGATTGAACCGACAGCCGATTAGCTTAATTGTTAAGACATGGGGTGCTATTCGTTAACGATTAATAAAACATTAAAAAGTGGTTGTAAATTTTTCAGTAACCAAATTACACAAAATATCTTATGTAAAGTTGAAATAAGGTATTGTTAATCACGGTTTTATAAGGTAGTGTCAAGTTAATGCAAAATGGCTACAGTTATCAGCTTGTGTTATAATTACAGGCGTTAAAGAAACAAATAAAGTAAAGAGGTTTTCGATGAGTGAAAAAATGCAATCAATGGCACTAACAATACCGCAATGTGGTAGCATTGAAGCATATATGCAATCGGCATATAGTATTCCTATGCTAACAGCTGAGCGTGAGCATGAGCTTGCAACTCGTCTTTATAACGAAAATGACTTGTCAGCTGCACAAGAGCTTATTATGTCGCATCTACGTTTTGTTATTCATATTGCCAAAGGTTATGCTGGTTATGGTTTAGTACAAGCTGATTTGGTGCAAGAAGGCAATGTTGGTCTGATGAAGGCGGTTAAGCGTTTCAACCCTGAGGTTGGCGTTCGTCTGGTATCTTTTGCTGTTCACTGGATAAAAGCCGAAATTCATGAATATGTGCTACGTAATTGGCGTATTGTTAAGGTAGCGACAACAAAAGCCCAACGTAAGTTGTTTTTTAATTTACGTAAAAATAAAAAACGTTTGGGTTGGTTTAGTAACGATGAAGTGAATACAGTTGCAGAAACTTTAGGTGTTAGTACTAAAGATGTGTTGGAAATGGAATCTCGTATGAGTAATCAGGACCAAGCATTTGAATTGTCTTCTGACGGTGATGATAGTGTTAGTGCAAGTAATTTTTCGCCAGCTCAATATCTTGAAGACAAGCAATCTGATTTAGCCACTGATGTTGAAAACACCAATTGGGAAGATCACGCTAACCAGCGTTTATCAACAGCATTAGTTGCTCTTGATGATCGTAGTCAGGATATTATTAAAACCCGTTGGTTGAGTGAAGATAAATCGACCTTGCAGGCGTTAGCTGATAAATATCAAATATCTGCTGAGCGAGTGCGACAATTAGAGAAAAATGCTTTATTTAAACTTAAAAATACTATTTTGATTTAGTGTTTTGAGCTAGTTTTTAAAGACCGACTTTTGTCGGTTTTTTATGTCTTTTTTTATGTCTCTTTTTATGTCTATAGTTTTTATATTCATTTTTAATGAAAGATTATTAAAACCTCACTAGCCATATATTTGAATTTTGTTACACTAACCATCTAAAAAACCTAATAAAATATGGAATAGCCTTGATGAAACTAAAGGCAAAACAAGAAAATCAAGCAGCACGACAGTTGCCTAAACTGAAGTCGTTACTTAAAAAGTACCGCCAGTTAAAGGCAATGCAGTCAGGTTTACTACAATTGTCAGAATTGGCAAGTACGGTAACTGATATGAAGTCGTTCTATCCTGCCTTAGAACCAGTGATTAAATCTTTATTGATCACTGACAGTTTCCATATGGTATTAAAAAATCAATCTAATCTACTTTCTCTTGCCTATTGTCATACGCCTTTTGAAATGAGCTTGCTGGAGCAGTTTGAGCGTAACCACTGGAAAGATAGTTTCACTTCAATAGTTATTGATACATGCGAACCTTTGCATTGCAGCTCTGCTGAACGTGTTGCTTTAATAAGGGCTGGACGAGTTAGTGCTTATGACTCTGATTGCATTGATTGGCTTGGAGTACCTCTGAAGCGAGGTAATCAGGTGATAGGGGTTATAGCATTACGAAGTTATGATACTAAGTTATATTTTGATGAACGGGACTGTCAAATATTAGCGTTTATTTCTCAATATATTGTAACGGCCATTGATAGGGTACGTAGCCGGGAATTACTTGATAAAAATATAAATTTACGTACTAAAAAATTAACGGAAACTAATACACAGCTACAAAAAGAAATAGCTGAACGGCAAAAAGCGGCTAAAACCCATCAGGTGTTATTAGCTATATCCGAGTTGACTGCAAGTTCAAATAGTATTGAGTGGTTTTATCAATCGTTACACCGAGAAATAAATACCCTGCTGCCGGCCAGTAATTTTTACATCGCTTTATTGTCTGAAGATCAACAAGAGCTTGAATATCCTTATTATGCTGATGAGCATCTGAGTAAGCTGGAAAATCCCTGTTTAACACAGGGTTCAATAAAGGGTTCAAAAAATGGTTTAACAGATGGTTTGACAGAGTTAGCAATAGCAACGGCTAAACCTATGTTGATCACTGAAGATAGTATGACAACTTTATCAGAACCAGTTAACTTTGTTATTCAGTCTTTTACTAAGCCAGCCAGAAGTACAAATAAAGCTCTGGCGTGGTTATCTGCTCCGTTAAAAACGGAAGGCGATATTTTTGGTGTGTTGGTTATTCAGCATTATCAGAATGCACAAGCTTATCAACAAAAAGATTTAGAACTTATTCGTTTTGTCAGTCAACATGTAGCAACAGCAATATCACGTATGCGAGTCCAAGCAAAGGCTAGCCAATATAATGAAGAGCTGGAACGTCAGGTTGAAGAGCGTACATATGAATTGCAGGCAATGAATTTGAATTTACGTAGTCAAATTGATGAAATACGTAAAGCTGAAGAACAGTTGTATCATGAAGCACATCATGATGCGCTGACTAAATTACCGAACCGTGCGATGTTCTCAGACCGTTTAACTTACGCAATACGACATTTAAGACGCCATCCAAACAATAGATTTGCCGTGTTATTTATTGATTTAGATCGCTTTAAAATGATCAATGATACATTAGGACATTATGCAGGTGATTTGTTTTTAATTGAGATTGCCGCACGTTTGAAAACATGTGTTCGTGATAATGATATATTGGCGCGTTTGGGAGGAGATGAATTTGTTGTCTTGCTAGATTCTTTGAACTCTCAGGATGATGTTGAAGAAATTGCTGATAGGATAATTAGTGCGATATCTCAGCCTTTTGAATTAGAAGGACATACTTTGCATTCTAATGCCAGTATTGGTATAGCCTTATGTAATAATAAATATCAAGACGCTAATGAAGTCTTAAGAGATGCTGATGCGGCAATGTATCAGGCTAAAAATTTAGGGCGTGGTCGTTATGTGTTTTTTGATGAAAGAATGCGTGATGAATTAATTGCCAGTATGACGCTAGAGCAAGAATTAAGAATTGCAATTAAAGAACAGCAATTTGAATTACATTATCAGCAAATCACTAATTTAGAAAGTGCGAAAATTATTGGTTATGAAGCGCTGTTACGCTGGCAGCATCCCATAAAAGGACTATTAACACCGAGTGAATTTTTATTCATGGCAGAAGAGACGGGCATGATTTTAGAGCTTGAAACCTGGGTGTTATCAGAGGTCGCGCATCAATTTCATAAATGGCAGTCATCGCCTGAAAATTGCAATGCATTTATTTCCATTAACCTATCTGGTCGTCATTTAATCCAGGCCAATCAAATATTAAAATTGATTAATTTAATTAAAGAAAATCATATTGAGCCACAAAGGTTGATTGTTGAATTTAATGAATCTGCTTTTGGCCAGCATGCCGAACTGGCGCTAAAAGGTTTAAGAAAATTAAAAGCGTTTGGTGTTAAATTAGCGTTGGATGATTATGGCGCAGGTTTATCTTCATTTAATTTTTTACATAGTTACCCATTTGAATTTATAAAACTGGATCGAAGTTTTATCCGTACTTTAAATAGTAATGAAAAGAATTTGTCTCTTGTTAAGGTATTACATGAATTAGGTGAAGAATTTGGTTACCGATTAGTTGCTGAAGGTATAGAAACAAAAGAGATGCTGCAAAAATTACAGAAGGTTGGTTGTGAATTTGGGCAGGGTTATTATCTTGGTCGACCGGCTAAACTTTGTGACGAATTTGAAGCGCATGAAAATGAACAAGTCGTTAATTTGGCGGGGTAATTGTTAGATTACATTAATAAAACCAGTTAGCCTCTATAAAAATATCCCTCAACTCTTAACGCAATGCCTGGTGTCGTTTTATAGTTTTCATTTTCAGACCATTCCACAAAAGGTTCTATTTCAAAAAAAAGCCACTTGCGTAATGCGTTAAATCGGTATCGATAACTCAGGGTATATTTGTCGACAATAAAGCCTTTTTTGCCATTTCTCTCACCTTCAACGTGAAAACCTAAGATAGAAGCTTTGCTATCTGATAATTGATTAAGTTGATATAACCCATGTTTCCAACGAATACCACTAAATGATTGAGATCCCCTGATGCTATAATTAATCCTCAACTGCTGTCGATTATTTCGTTGGTAATTATATTCTAATAATAGTTTTTCACCTAAGTGATCATCTAAAAAGTAATAAATGGAAGGCTCAATTGTCAGACTATGTTTTTCGTTCCAGAAATAGCGACGTTTATGACGAGCTCTGATAAAAATATCACCGCCCGTTATGCCGATACGAGAATCAGTTAAACGGTCATTTTGTTTTTTGTGAACAAAGCGTACTGCTGCCGTAAAGCGTTCATCATCGACATGTTCTTTTGTATTGCTACTTTCCAGAGGTAAATTGTTAAGATCTTCAGCGTTATCTTCGGAAAAGATGAGATCTACTTTGTTACTAAAATGAGGCAATTTTACCTTGATCCGAAAGCGAGTCTTAAATTCGTTGAAATCTCGACTTTTTGGTGCCCATGCTAATTTTATTCTTGCATTGGTTTTAGGATTTTGTTGTTCACTATCATCGTTGGTGAAAAATTGGTCAAACCAATAGGCGGAATGATAAACAGAATCTGAAACAGTTTCATGGAAATTATTTATCCAGTTATTGGGCATTTCTTTGGTATTAAGCTTGGTATTAAGTTTGGTTTTATCTTGGGTCCTGTCTACGGTAATCTTCTTTGATTCGAGTTCTTTTTGGGTCACTTTGCCTGTTATTTTTTTTCTAATTTTATTCAATCGAGTTTCTGTTGCATCAGCAAATTTTACTTCGCCTAAACATAGCGTTAATATGAATAAAATTAAAGTATGTGAAAATCCTTTTGACAAAGCTTGGTTTACCTCATATTTTGATGATTGAATGGATGCTTTTTTTTAGTAAAACTTTATAATAACTTAATTAGTATAAATAGATTATAGGATTTTTATTGTGGGTAATATAGGTATTTGGCAATTATTGATTGTCGCTGTTATTGTGGTGTTGTTATTTGGCACAAAAAAGTTACGTAATATGGGTGGAGACCTAGGCTCAGCAGTAAAGGGCTTTAAAAATGCCATTTCTGATGATAAGAATGATGATAAAAATAAAGAAGAGTCTGATAAAAAAGAACAGGCATCTGAATCAATTGCTGATAAATCTGCGGTTGAGCAAAAAAGCACAGTTAAAGAAAAAGATCAGGCATAACTATGTTTGATATTGGCTTTTGGGAGCTAATGGTAATTGGAGTTTTGGGTTTAGTTGTTCTAGGCCCTGAGCGATTACCTGTGGCAATTCGTACGGTTAGGAGTTGGATTGCCAGCGCGCGAAGTTTTAGTCAGTCAGTTAAAACGGAGCTTAGTGAAGAATTACGTATTCATGAGTTGCACAGTAACTTAAAGAAAGCGGAAGAAAGTAATTTGGAAAATTTATCCCCGGAAATTTCCGAGTCACTTCGGTCATTAAAAGAAGCTGCTGAGATGGTTAATCGTCCCTATCAGACGTCAACTAATGAGGTTAAGGAAACTGAACCCACCAACACTGCTGAGTCAGAAGAAGTTAATCAAATCAATGAAGATAAGATACCTTAATGAGCGTTAAAACCAATACTGATTATACTTTGTTTGATCATTTACTAGAATTACGTACCCGACTTTTACATGTGGTTGTAGCGGTATTGGTGATCTTTTGTGGTTTGATAGCTTTTGCTCAAGACATATACCAATATGTGGCATTACCTTTATTGGATACTATGCCTGAAGGCACTCAAATGATTGCGACAGATGTTGCGTCACCTTTATTTGCTCCAGTTAAATTAACGATTGTGTTATCGATATTTATTGCTATGCCTTATATTTTATATCAGGTTTGGTCGTTTGTTGCCCCAGCGTTATATCGTAATGAAAAACGCTTGATTGCCCCGTTAATGATTGGCAGTACTATATTGTTTTATTCGGGCATTGCATTTGCTTATTACGTTGTTTTTCCAATTATATTTGGCTTCTTTACTTCAGTAGCTCCTGAAGGTGTCACTATTGCCACTGATATCAGCAGTTATCTAGATTTTATTTTGAAATTGTTTTTTGCTTTTGGTGCGGCATTTGAAATACCGATAGCGATAATTTTAATGTGCTGGACAGGCATGACAACTCCGGCGAGTTTAAGAGAGAAACGTCCATATGTTGCGGTAGGAGCATTTGTTCTTGGTATGTTGTTGACTCCCCCAGATATTATTTCACAAACTTTATTGGCTATACCTATGTTATTGTTATTTGAAGTGGGGATTATCATTGCTTCGTTTTATACCCAGAAAAATGAAAATAATTTGTCAGGGGATATTGAGTAATACAGACTTAATGAATTCTTGAAAAAATAAAAATA
>JABSOJ010000014.1:15452-39991 GCA_013216005.1 Alteromonadaceae bacterium
AAAATAAAAAGAGAAATCACTTGATTGATATTGGAATTAATTTAACTAATAAACGCTTTGACAAAGACAGAGATGCAATGATTGAACGTGCAAGATCTGTTGGTATCCGCTCGATGTTAGTTACAGGAACCAGTGTTATTGAGAGTCAAAAAGCTGACCTGCTTTGTCAACAGTACCCTCAATATTTGTATAGTACAGCAGGTGTTCATCCCCATGATGCTGATCATGTTGCAAATGATTATCTTGATCAACTCACCTTATTAGCAAGTAAAAATAATGTCGTTGCAATTGGAGAATGTGGTTTAGATTTCAATCGAAACTTCTCTACACCCAAACAACAAGAGCGTGTTTTTGCAGAACAAATCTGTTTGGCCGCTGAATTAAATCTCCCCTTATTTTTACACCAAAGAGATGCTTTTGAACTTTGGATGCTAAACCTTGAGCCTTATATTGATAAAGTGCCAGCTATGGTGTCACATTGTTTTACTGGTAATAAAGAAGAATTAGATCGATGTTTAGCTGCTGGCATGTACATAGGTATTACCGGCTGGATCTGTGATGAACGACGAGGCCAGGAACTAAGGGAAATCGTTAAACATATTCCACTGAATCGTTTAATGATTGAAACGGATGCTCCTTATTTAACACCTCGCACTATTAGACCCCGGCCTAAAAGTAGCAGAAACGAAGCGTGTTATTTACCTTATATTGTTGAGGCACTTGTTCAATGTACTGGATATAGTGAACAGGAAATTATTAAAAAAAGTAGTGAGAATGCAGTAAAAGTTTTTAATTTGGAGCAAGTTAGATGAAATTAATGAATGCGTTAAAATTGGCAGCATTATTTTTCATTATCTTGCTCATTGAGATTTTGCTAGCAGAGTTAAGTATATGGATAATTGTCTGGATTGATTTAACGATATTTGACCCGGCAATTAGCAACAGTACTTTTACATTATATAACCTATCATTTTGGATGAATGGTCTTTTATTGACCATTTTATTCAGTTACCTGTATTTCCTAATACAATCAAACAAATTAACGTCTCAAAATCAATTGATTAAAAGTGATGAATTTGAAACATCAGGTCACAATATTCCGGGCTTATTGCAAGAAGAACAACAGGAACAGCTGGAGCTAATGGTACAAGAGCGCACTCTTGAACTGAATATTGCCCTGCAAGAATTAGAAAGTGCTAATCGGGAATTAGCAACAATAACCACGATTGATGAACTGTCCGGATTGTATAACCGTAGATTTTACGATCAAAAAATATTAGCGGAGCATCGACGTAGCCGTCGTAATTTAACCTCGTTAAGTCTTGTGCTTGTAGATATAGATCATTTTAAGTGTGTAAATGATACTTATGGCCACTTAGCTGGAGATTATTGTATTGTTTGGCTTGCCGAAAAAATTAAACAATGTTTAGGCCGTAGCAGTGATATTGCCTGCCGGTATGGTGGTGAAGAATTTTGTTTAATTTTACCAGAAACAGATAGCCTGGGTGCTCGTTCTCTAGCTGAAGACCTACGGTTAGCGGTAAATTCTGATGTGATCCATTATCAGGAGCTGAAACTTTCACTGACAATAAGCTGTGGTATCAGTACTTATCAACAACAAAAAGGGCTATTGCCTGAGCATATATTTTCGGCGGCGGATGAAGCTTTATATCTGGCAAAAAATAATGGTCGAAATCAAGTTCAACAAAAAGATTTACTTGAAATTACCAATTCTGAGGAACAATTAATATGAATAATGCTTTTGGTCAATATCCGGCCCGCCGCATGAGACGGATGCGTAAGGATGATTTTTCCAGACGATTAATGGCAGAGAGTCAATTGAGTGTTAATGATTTAATATACCCTGTGTTTGTGCTTGAAGGCGAAAACCAGCGTGAAGCGATAAGCTCTATGCCTGGTGTTGAGAGAAAAAGTATCGATTTACTGCTTGAAGAAGCGCAGGAATTAGTTGATTTAGGTATTCCAGCAATAGCAATTTTCCCCGTTACTCCAATGGAATGTAAATCATTAATGGCGGAAGAAGCATATAATCCTGATGGTTTGGCTCAGCGAGCAGTAAGAGCATTAAAGGCTAATTTTCCGCAGTTGGGTGTTATCACTGATGTAGCACTTGATCCCTTTACTACCCATGGACAGGATGGCATTCTAGGCACTGAGGGTGACGAAAATGGTTACGTACTTAATGAAGTAACAAAAGACATTCTCGTTAAACAAGCGCTTTCACATGCGCAAGCAGGGGCCGATGTTGTTGCCCCTTCAGACATGATGGATGGTCGTGTTGGCGCGATCAGACAGGTATTGGAAGAAAATGGTTTTGTTAATACGCGTATTCTTTCTTATTCAGCTAAATATGCTTCAAATTATTACGGACCATTTCGAGATGCAGTAGGTTCTGCCAGTAATATTAAAGGGGGTAATAAATATTCTTACCAGATGGACCCTGCCAACAGTGATGAAGCTTTACATGAAATTGCACAAGATATCGCTGAAGGTGCAGATATGGTTATGGTTAAGCCAGGTATGCCGTACTTGGACATTGTCTATCGGGTAAAAAATACTTTTAAAGTGCCAACTTATGCTTATCAGGTTAGCGGTGAGTACGCTATGCACATGGCTGCCATTCAAAATGGTTGGTTAGCTGAAAAACCTTGTATTATGGAAGGTTTACTTGCTTTTAAACGTGCTGGAGCTGATGGTATTTTAACTTATTTTGCCAAAAAAGCGGCTCGTTGGTTAAAAGAAGAGGCGCAGTAAAGCGTAAGCAGAGTATTGTTATGAATTAAATTAGCAATTTTCTCATTTGGTTATGTTTTTTTCTATGTTTTTTCTATATTGTTTTCCTATATTGAGGCGACTTTTGAAATAAGTCGTCTATACCTTAACAACCGAAAGCGATAAATTTATCGCTTGTAAATGTTGTTGCTCTTGTTTTAATTCATCAAAGATCAGCGGATGGGTTGATAACCAGGATTCTGGCAAAGATAAATAAATTTTATTTGAAACCAGTTTAGCTTGGTAATTAGGTAAAACCTCATTTTGACGTCGATGACATAAGATCACAGCGAGTCTCAACGTCGCTAGTAAATATTTCGCATTTTGCTTATTCACAGCCGTTTGATTGTTTAATAACTCAATATCAATAGGCCCTTTATACGATTGAATTAAAAATGCTAATAATAGTGCTTCTTCTTGGCTAAAACCGGGTAGGTCAGTATTTTTTATAATGTAGGCACCGTGTTTTTGATGCTGTTTGTATTCTAGTAATAAACCAATTTCATGTAAAGCACATGCTGCTGTTAGTAGTTTAAAGTCATTTCCACCCTTTTTTTCTTTTAATAAAGGTGTATCTGTCGAAAATTGGCTGTATAAAGTTGCTGATTGGCTAGTGACACGATCTGCATGCTGTTCATCAATATGAAAACGTTGACTAAGCGATTTTATTGTTCTGTGACGTATACTCAGTTGCTTCATATCAGGCAGCATTTCGTATAACAGCCCTTCTCGCAGAGCGCCACTGGATAATTGTAATGACTTAATGGCGAACGTTTCAAAAATGGCAGTTAAAATGATTAAACCACTTGCGAAAACAGGGATACGGTCATCAGATAAACCCGTTATTTTGATATCATTAAAATACTTAAAAGTGAGTAGTTGGCTTTTCATCTGTTGAAGAAAATCAAGCGAAAGTATTGCAGGTAAGTGTTGTGCGTTGAGTATTTCTGCAAGTGCCTGCATTGTGCCCGAGCCGCCGAGTGCAGTTTCCCAGCCGATAGTTTGATAATCTGTGGCTAAGGGGACCAGCAAATTTTTTGCTTTTTGCTCTGCGAGCGTAAAATTATTTTTTGTAAGTTGTTGGTCAGGAAAAAACTCGTTATTAAAAGTAACGCAGCCCATGTTTAAACTGGCTACTTTAGCGGTTTTAAAACCATTGCCGACAATAAGTTCTGTACTAGCACCACCTATATCCAATACTAGCCTGTGATCAACACTGCAACAAGTGTGTGCTACACCTAAATAAATCTGTTCAGCCTCTTGTTCTCCTGTTAACAGACTGATTTTTTTGCCGAGTATTTGTTCGGCTTGTGCTAAAAATTTATCGGCATTAGTCGCAATTCTCAATGTTGCGGTAGCGACAATGCGTATATTTTCGGCGGGGATATCTTGTAGACGTTCAGCAAAAAAACTGAGACATTCAAGGCCTCTTGCGAAGGCGGCATCATCTAATTGATTGTGTTTGTCAAGGCCGGAAGCCAAACGCACTTTGCGTTTGACTTTACCAACAACTTGCACGCTGTGAGCAACTAATCGAGTGATCAGCATATGAAAGCTGTTTGAGCCTAAATCAATGACCGCATAAAGCGGTGATGTCACCATAAAAGACTAATTCCTACGACCTCGATTACCACCAGTACGACCACGGTTTTGTCCGCCATTATGTGGTTTATGACGACGTTGGCGCGGTTTAGGTTGTGGTAAATCAGTTAATAAAGCGTCGTGATTGTATTTACTGACAGGTAAGCTATGTTCAATGTAGGTTTCAATTCCGGGTAAGTTGAAAACATACTCTTCACAAGCAAAACTTATTGCATGGCCTGTTGCTCCTGCACGGCCTGTACGACCAATACGATGCACATAATCTTCGCAATCATCAGGTAAATCATAATTAAAGACATGGGTAACGCTTGGAATATGTAATCCACGGGCAGCAACATCCGTTGCAACTAAAATATCTATCTGTCCGGCAGTGAATTGTTCAAGAATTTTAAGGCGTTTCTTTTGCATGACATCGCCGGTTAATAAACCAACGCGTATTTTATCTGCCGCTAAATGAGCATATAATTTTTCACAAGAATGCTTGGTATTAGCAAATATTATTGCTTTTTCAGGCCAATCTTCTTCTATTAACGTTTGCAGTAAGGTCATTTTATCTTCATTGGAAGGATAAAATAATTCTTCACTGATACGAATGTTTGTTTTTTGATCCGGTTCAACTTCGACACTTACAGGGTCATTCATGTGTTCGAAGGCCAACTCTTTAACTCTAAATGATAGAGTCGCTGAAAAAAGCATGCTCAAGCGATCTTTTGCAGGAGGCATTTTACGGAACATATAGCGGATGTCTTTAATAAAACCTAAATCGAACATTCGATCGGCTTCATCAAGAATAATTACTTCAATATTATTAAGGTTATAAATGCCTTGTTTCAGATAGTCAATTAAACGACCACAGGTGCCAATTAAAATATCTACACCTTGTTCGAGTTCCTGACGTTGACTTTCATAACCTTCGCCACCATATACAACACCAAGGCGAAAACCTGTTGATTTTGACATCGGTAAGGCATCTCGGTGAATTTGGATAGCGAGTTCGCGTGTGGGCGCCATTATTAAAACACGAGGCTGATTATGCTCAGGTTTAGGCTTTTGCAATAAATGATGAAAAGCTGCGGCTAAAAATGCAATGGTTTTACCTTCACCAGTTTGTGCTTGACCAGCAATATCTTTGCCTTGCATTAAGATAGGCAAAGATTTTTCTTGAATAGCGGTACAATTGTGAAAGCCCATGGCTTCAAGTCCGGTCACTACTTGCGGGGCAAGATTAAGATCGGAAAATTTTGTGTCTGTTAAATGTGTTTTTTTCATAAGCTCTAGCTTAACAGGTTACGAATACCCAAGCTACATGCAAATTTTTGATTTACTGCTGTTACAGATGTTTGATCTGAAATTGTACTATGCAAACGGTTTAGGAATGCGCGATTTAACAAGTTGTTTGATTTCAATATATAGCCTTGTTGCTTGGCTATTATGATGGGGGTATACTCTTCCCAAGTTTGGCTTTAGAGCCACTACACTATTATTAACGGAGAAAAAAATGAGCGAAAAAATTATTCAGCTAACAGATGATAGCTTTGAAGCAGATGTACTTAAAGCGTCAGTGCCTGTTTTGGTAGATTTTTGGGCTGAATGGTGTGGTCCATGTAAAATGATTGCTCCTTTGTTAAGTGAAATAGCAGAGGAATACGGTGATAAAGTCACTGTTGGTAAATTAAACATAGATCAAAATTCACTTACACCACCTAAATACGGTATTCGTGGTATTCCAACATTACTTTTATTTAAAGATGGTGCGATAGCTGATACTAAAGTAGGCGCATTATCTAAAACTCAATTGAAAGAGTTTATTGAGAAAAATTTATAACGTTTTTTATAACGGTTATAGGTTATCAATTACAGTAATAACATTAAAAAGCCTGCATATTTGTAGGCTTTTGTTCTGATTTTAAAAAAAAACCAGATAAAGTCACTTGTTGACTTTACGCAATTAAATTTTAGTGCTAAGTTTAACGTATCAATCTGATAGAACACATCAAAAAATCACACACTTTCATTCTCAATTGCCTTCAGGCAACCCAACATATAGTAAAATAGTAAAGAACCCACTATGAATCTTAACGAACTAAAAGAAAAATCGATTAGCTCCCTGATCAGTCTTGCTGAGACTATGAAACTTGAACATCTAGCGAGATCACGTAAACAGGATATTATTTTTGCCATTCTAAAAGCGCATGCTAAAAGCGGAGAAGATATTTTTGGCGGAGGTGTTCTCGAAATTTTGCAAGATGGTTTTGGCTTTTTACGCTCAGCCGAAGGATCTTATTTAGCTGGCCCTGATGATATTTATGTTTCACCGAGTCAAATCAGACGTTTTAGTATGCGTACTGGTGATAGCATTCACGGAAAGATTCGTCCACCTAAAGATGGTGAGCGCTACTTTGCGATGTTAAAAGTTAACGAAGTTAACTTTGATCGTCCTGAAAATTCGCGTAATAAAATTCTTTTTGAAAACTTAACACCTATTCATCCAACCGATAGACTTACCATGGAACGTGGAAATGGTTCTACCGAGGATATCACCGCACGGGTAATAGATTTAGCTTCTCCAATTGGTAAAGGCCAACGTGGTTTGATTGTTGCGCCGCCGAAAGCGGGTAAAACGTTGCTTTTACAAAACATTGCCCAAAGTATTGCTCATAACCATCCCGAATGTGAATTAATGGTGTTATTAATTGATGAGCGTCCGGAAGAAGTTACCGAAATGCAACGTTTGGTTAAAGGTGAAGTGGTAGCATCAACCTTTGATGAACCGGCAAGTCGCCACGTACAAGTGGCTGAGATGGTTATTGAGAAAGCTAAACGTTTGGTTGAACATAAAAAAGATGTGGTGATTTTACTTGATTCAATTACCCGCCTAGCTCGTGCATACAATACTGTTATTCCATCATCAGGAAAAATTCTTTCTGGTGGTGTTGATGCCAATGCTTTACATCGTCCAAAACGATTTTTTGGTGCGGCACGTAATATTGAAGAAGGTGGCAGTTTAACTATTATTGCAACCGCTTTAGTAGAAACTGGCTCTAAAATGGATGAAGTTATTTACGAAGAATTTAAAGGTACAGGTAATATGGAATTACACCTTTCTCGTAAAATTTCTGAAAAACGTGTTTTCCCTGCTATTCATATTAATCGCAGTGGTACGCGTCGGGAAGAATTACTTACCAAACCAGCTGAACTGCAAAAATTATGGATCTTACGTAAAATCGTGAGTGAAATGGAAGAAGTTAACGCGATGGAATTTTTAATTGATAAGTTGGCAATGACCAAAACTAACAATGAATTTTTTGACGCGATGAGAGGTAAGTAACAACTAAGTTTTAGTTTATAAAAACCAGCCAAAAGGCTGGTTTTTTTATCTCTGTAAGTTTTAAAACTAATCTGTTCATTATCATTTATACCAATTGGTAAAATACAGTGTAATAATTATGAGTTTACTGAATGGGCGGGTATAATCCCCTGAAATTCATCACCAAACGCTATTTTCCTTCTTATGAAATACAGTGATTTAAGAGATTTTATTGCTCAGTTAGAAAAACTGGGGCAATTAAAACGTATCAAACAACCCGTTTCTACCCATTTAGTGATGACAGAGATCAGTGATCGTACTTTGCGTCAAGGTGGTCCGGCATTGCTGTTTGAAAATCCAGTCGATGAAAATGATGTAGCCCACAATATTCCGGTATTGACAAACCTCTTTGGGACACCAGAACGTGTTGCTCTTGCTATGGGGCAAGATAATGTGGGTGCGTTGCGTGATGTTGGTAAGTTATTGGCTATGTTGAAAGAGCCTGAGCCACCGAAAGGTTTTCGTGATGCGCTGGGTAAAATACCTGTTTATAAACAAGTATTCAATATGCCAGTTAAAGTTGTGAAAAAACCACCTTGCCAGCAAGTTGTGCTTACTGGTGATCAAGTCGATTTAACTAAGTTACCTATTCAATTATGCTGGCCGGGTGATGTCGCACCACTAGTGACTTGGGGACTGACTGTTACCAGAGGTCCTCATAAATCACGGCAGAATCTAGGGATTTATCGTCAACAATTGCTTGGTCCTAATAAATTGATTATGCGTTGGTTATCTCATCGTGGCGGTGCTTTAGATTTTCAAGAATTCAAAGCCGAACATCCAGGGGAAAAATTCCCTGTGTCGGTTGCCTTAGGGGCAGATCCCGCAACTATTCTTGGTGCGGTGACCCCTGTACCGGATACTTTGTCTGAATATGCGTTTGCTGGATTATTACGTGGCAGTAAAACAGAAGTGGCGAAGTGTCTAAGTAATGATTTAGAGGTACCTGCAACAGCTGAAATAGTACTGGAAGGATTTATTGATCCTGAAGAAGTAGCCCCGGAAGGTCCTTACGGTGATCACACAGGATATTATAATGAAGTCGATAATTTCCCCGTGTTTACCGTCACTCACATTACCCATCGTAAAGATCCCATTTATCACAGTACTTATACGGGTCGTCCGCCGGATGAACCTGCAATTTTAGGCGTTGCGCTCAATGAGGTTTTTGTGCCGATTTTGCAAAAACAATACCCTGAAATCCAAGACTTTTACTTACCACCAGAAGGTTGTTCGTATCGTTTGGCAATTGTCACGATTAAAAAGCAATATGCCGGACATGCCAAACGCGTGATGATGGGGGTTTGGTCATTCTTGCGTCAGTTTATGTACACCAAATTTGTTATTGTGTGTGATGATGATATTAATGCTCGGGATTGGAAAGATGTTATTTGGGCAATGACCACTCGTATGGATCCCAGCCGGGATACAGTATTGATTGAAAATACGCCGATTGATTATCTGGACTTTGCTTCTCCTGTTTCAGGGTTAGGTTCTAAAATGGGGTTAGATGCGACCAATAAATGGCCTGGCGAAACAAATCGTGAATGGGGTGAACCAATTGTAATGACTGACACCATTAAAGAGCAGGTTGATGATCTTTGGGATGAATTAGGCATAAATAACGATTAAAATGAAATTTTCAGTTAGAATGTCAACAATATTTATTAAGGTTTATAGAAAGAATGAATGCAATTAATTGCCGGATACAGTCAATAGAGCCATTAACACCCTACGTCTATAAGGTGTTATTAAAGCCAGAACAATCTGTTGATTTTATCGCCGGACAGTACTTGAATTTTGTTATGAGTGAAGAGGATAAACGTCCCTTTTCTATTGCCAGTTCACCCAATGCGGAATTTATAGAATTGCAAATTGGTGCTTTTGGTGATGAAAGTTATCCGATGCAAGTAATTGAACATATCAAGGCTTGTATTAAATCTGACAGCCCGGTAAGCGTTGAAATAGCGGCAGGCGAAGCACAACTCCGTATTGACAGTGAACGACCGTTATTATTGTTAGCTGGCGGTACTGGGTTTTCGTACATAAAATCAATGTTTGAATATTTAGCAGATCAGGGTTCAAATCGACACATCCTAGTTTATTGGGGCTTGCGTGATCCCAGTGCTTGCTATGAGTTAGAAAAAACCATTGAGACTATCGCAAAACTCCCTCATGCTAATTTTATTCCTGTGGTAGAAAACCCAACGGAAGATTGGCAAGGCAAAGTAGGCATGGTTCATCAAGTTGCTATGCATGACATCATTAGCTTTGAACCTTATGATGTTTATTTAGCAGGACCTTTTGCTATGGTTGGTTTGGTACGTAAAGATTTTATAGAACACGGTGCTCTGGTAGAACATATGTTTGCTGATGCATTTGCTTTTATTTTATAACTGTTGTGCATCTGTATTATACCCAGACCACTTGGAAATGCAGAAGTTGCATTTCCAAGTCGCTTGAAAATAGTGTTGTTCTATCGTTACTGTAAAACTATCTTGCGTAATAATTGATTGGCTTTCTGATATTCGCCCTGTTGCTCTAACACACTGGCAAAAGCCTTTAAATCAACATCATCATATTGCTTACCTTCAATATTCATCAAGCTATGAAATGCTTTATCAGCCATTTGAAGTTGACCACCGTTTAAAGCCAAGTGACCTAAACAACTTAACCACTTTGCACTGTGTGGATCGCTGTGCAAATGCTTTTGTACGATAATAATTAGTTCATCAGGTTTTTGCAGTGGCAGTGTACGTAAGTTTTGCAGAAAAACTTGGCTTGCTGCTTTTTTTAATGGCGTAAGCAGAATTTTATTAAGCGGCTCAATGAGTTTGTTTTCTGTTAAAACTAAACAATAGGCAAATAATACTTCTTCTCTTTGTTTTACTTTTTTGGTAAGTTTCTGCCAGTAATTGGTTAGGGCGTTATTATCTTTTTGCTGAATGATGTTATTAAAAGCGCCATAAAAAGCCACTTTTTCCCATTGTTGGATCACGTTATCGTTAATGTTTTTTTGTTTACGGGCAGACGTTAAATACTCAACTGTGTTTTCAAAACGTTGTTCCATAATGCACAAATCTATTTCTAAACTTAATAGTCTGGCATCATGACCAATATGTTTGTGATGTTCGTCTATCAGTGTGCGAGCCTGTTTTAAATTTTCTTTATTAAAAGAGTCTTGTTCCAGTAAAAGTTTTATTTTAATTAAAATCCCTTCAAGTCCTGTTGCTTTCAGGGTTTGTTGATTATTTTCCAGTGCGGTTAAGTAATGTTTAGTATTTGAAGCTAAATTTTGTTTTTGGGCTGCGGAAGCTGCAAGCAAATACGCCGTTTGTTCAAATTGAGATTTTTCTGCGCAATTAGCTAATAATTGCTCGGCTTGTTGGTAATCTTCCAGTGCATAGGCCGTAATTCCCTGATTAAATTCTTTTAATGCTTTTCTACGACTGGCAAAAATTAATTTGTTCCAGGTGCTGAAGCTTATTTTAAGGCTTCCACGTAGAATTTTAACGAACAGGAACATTACGGCAAAGCAAACACCTATCCAAAATAGAGCCGTGTAAACTGTTAATTCGTAAATCATGCCTCCTTTAGATATTGATATGTATCCAGGTTCACCTATTAGCATAGGAGTAAAATAGACAACGACAAAAAACAGTATGCATACAAGGATAAGGCGGATCATATAGCTTCCCCATCAGTATTTTTTTCAGGCGCTTGTTTTAAATTTTTCAATTCAGCGGAAGGTTCATCTTTTGGTTTTTGGCTTTTTATTTCTACTTCAGTGGGATTTGATTCGGGTAAATCATTTTTTAAGTTTTTAAGTTTTTCTGCTTTGAATGCTGGCTTTTCAGTAAGCAGAGTACGCATAGTAGTTAATGATGCTAAAGTACTTGGATAGTTGTAGCTGATTAATGCGCCTTTTAATGTCTTTATGCTAGCTGAGAATTCTTGGTTGGCGATATCGTCCATATCAAAATAATCATTCAGCCAACCTTGAATATTATTGAGTGTTTGCAGATAAATGGCTGGCTTTTCTTGTCTGGCCGACCATTGAGCTTGCTGTAATTTTAAATTTAGGTTTTCTTTTAGATTTAGTCGTTGTTGAGAAGAAAGTAGTGGTTCAAGCTTACCGCTTCTACTGTGGATAACAACAAAAGTATCAAGAAATCGTTGCCAACTTTTCATTAAATTTGGTTGCCAATCCGAAATGTTTTCAGATAATTCAAATTTCTGTTCATCTTCTTCAGTTTGTGAAGTATGCATCAATATTAAAGGTAAAGACTCTACTTGCGTATTCAGCGCCATTAATTTTAAAATTACATCTTCTGTCTGCAATTCAGGCATTAATTTTAGGGCAGCGATATCTTGATGAATTAATTGTCTGACAGGTAAAAATTTAGGATCATTTAATTCTTTTAAACGTGCGTCAGCATCAAAAAGCAAACCTATAGCCGCTTTAGTATCTCGTTCTAGCCACATTGTTCTGGCTGCAATACGGATAAGGTATTCAGCTTCGTGTGTCAGCCAATCGCTGGGATTATTTTGGCTTAATCTAGCTATTGTGTTTTCCAGATGTTTAATTTTATCTTCACTGGCTAATTGAATTTTAGTGGTTGCACTTGATAATTGTTGAATTAAGTTTTGCTGTTGGTGCGCTAAAAGTTGTTTTACTTGTGCTTGGTTGTTAAGTAATACTTTTTGATTTTGTTGGGAAAGACGTTGTTCTAATAGATTTTGTTGTTGATTATTCCAATAATACAAGCCGCCGATACCTGCCGTAGCCGTTAATGCTAGCAGTAAAGCGAATACCGCTGTTTTAGATATTTTGTTCGTGTTGCCCACGTTTACTTTGTTACTCGTTTTTTTAGGGAGCGTGGATTTCCTGGCTTTACTGGAAATTGATGGCTGTGTTTGCTCAGTAGCTTTTGGGGCGGATGAGTCATCGGCCGCTGCGCTTGAATGTTTAGTATCTTCAAGTTGATTTTTATCTGTCATTTTTCACTTCCATCGTTAGTGGGCATTATACTAAATTTAGTTGTTGAGCTTAACTTGCTGTTTCAGTCGTTATTCAAATTTGCTTTGATCTTGAGTAAAATTGACAGCATTGCTTTATCATTTGCACCATGCGCATTAATTACCTGAGTTAAACCCAGTTGTTTAGCATAATCGGCAATTCTTTGGCTGGCAACAATCCATAAACAGCTGTTTTTCCAATAGTCATTGAATTTATGTAAGTTTTTATCATCTGTATCACAAGGAGTGTCAACACGTGCATTCCTTGATAATAACTCAGTAAGTCTCATTAATGCGGCTTTACTTGTTATTACGATAGCGTTTATTTCATCGGCTTGCCATTTTTGGGTGATATTATCGGGGAAATTTCGCCAAATACGCTGATAACTTTCAAAGTAAATAACTTTAGCCAGACGTTTTGTTAATGTTTGGGCAATTAATTCTCTTCCCCCATCGCCCTTCACAATGACGACAAGTTGATTTTTAACATTTTCAGCACTAAGTTCCGTTAAAGCTAATACCCCCTCACTGTCATGATTTTCAGGAGAAATTGAATCAAGGTTCAGAGCTGTTAATGCTTTTTGTGTTGCACTTCCCACAGCAATAATATTTTGTGTACGCCACAGTGTTATTGGCATTATTTTATTGGCATGTTCTACCGCAGCAATACTGACAAAAATAACAATAGCATTGGCGGTAAAGGTTGATTCTATATTAATTATTTGTGAGCTGTTTTGAGCATTGGTTTTGCGATCAGTCGTTTTATAATCAAACAGCGGCTGACAAAATGAAGCTATGCCTACTTGTGAAAGCTTATTGGCTAATACCCGCCCTTGATTTTCCGGGCGGGTAATTAATAGCTGTAATTTTTTGTCATTCATTTCTTTTTAGTTTACTTATTATCAGCATAAACTTGTTTTAAAATTTTATCGGCACCTTGTGCTAATAAATCTTGTGCTAAAGCTTCACCTAGAGCTTCTGCTTCTTCAATTGAACCTCGGATCTCACTGTGGATAATTTGACTACCATCAACCGCGCCAACCAAACCCCGTAAGTAAATTTCTTCACCACCTTTTTCATTTTTGATCAATGCATAACTGCCGATAGGCACCTGACAGCCCCCTTCGAGTGCTTTGTTCATTGCGCGTTCAGCCAATACCCGAATTCGGGTTTCTTTGTGCTCTAGAGGTGCCAATAATGCTTTAATTGTTTCGTCATCAATTCGACATTCAATACCAACGGCTCCCTGGCCATTTGCTGGTAACATAACTTCTGGTTCAATATATTCGGCAATTCGTTTTGGCATTTCTAAACGTAACATACCGGCGGCGGCTAAAATAATCGCGTCATATTGGCCTTCATCCAGCTTTCTTAAACGAGTATTTACATTACCGCGTAAATCTCGAATATCCAGATCAGGACGTAATGCTTTTATTTGACATTGGCGACGTAAACTTGAAGTCCCGACAATTGCACCTTTGGGTAAATCATTAAGACAGGCAATAGTATTTGAAATAAAGGCATCACGGGGATCTTCTCTTACACAAATTACTTCCAGTCCTAAACCTTCGGGAAAATCTACAGGAACATCTTTCATTGAATGTACGGCAATATCGGCACGGTCTTCCAGTATTGCCACTTCAAGTTCTTTAACGAAAAGCCCTTTACCGCCCACTTTAGCTAACGGCGTATCAAGAATAATGTCTCCTTTAGTGGTCATTGGAACAAGTTCAACGTTGATAGTGGGATGGAAATGCTCAAGTCGCGCTTTTACATACTCTGCTTGCCACAATGCCAGTGCACTTTTGCGGGTGGCGATGCGTACGGTTTTTGTTGATGTAAACTGTGTGCTCATTAAATTAATCCTGTGATGGTGCTGTGCAAAGTATTTATGTTTTTTTGTATATTGCTTATGCTGTTTAGTTATTTCAATTTAGTTAATTATGCTGATAGATTAATGGCAGTATCGGCCTGTTTGCTGACAGCTGAAGATAAAAATTGCCAAAATTCACCACCACCACGTTTGTCGATCCATTGTTGCTCTTGTAATGCAAAATGATGACCGTTGAATTTAGTGGCAACCCATATTTCATGTAACGGGGCTTGTTTATTAATGATGATTTTTGTACCATTTTTGAACGTGAGGGTTAGTAAACCACCGACACCTTCATAATCGATGTCTTCACCACAATCTTCGATGGCTTCTTCAACGGCGAGTAATAGATCATCGGTAAGTAAATTATATTGGCTGTCGTTCATTAATTATCCTTTTACTGCAAATATAGGGTGCAGTATTTGTTTTTTGGTAATTTTATCGCAATCGGTTTGCTTGTGATTATAAAACGACTATCATGGGAAAAAAATCTAAAAATGAAAATGTTTAAATTTAAATCAAAAATAATTGTGTTTTTTTTGTGTTTTATCACTTTTAGTGGCTGTGGGTTGAAAGGTCCGTTGTATCAAACACCTGAAAAATCTTTAGAGCAGACAAAACAAGAGCAACTAACGCAAGAACAGTCAAATGATGAATCATTAGAAAAACAAAATGATTAATTCTGAATTCACTTGTTCACAAGATAAATTAAAGCAGAAACAAAGGAAAATTAAGTAGTGGATTTTTTTAATCGAAGAAATTTGTCTTTATATGCAGAAGACTGTGCCGTAACCGAAATTACTGAAACTTATGGCACACCGTTATATATTTATTCAAAAGCTACTATTGAACGTCATTGGCATGCCTTTGATCAAGCTGCGGGGCATCATCCTCATTTAGTGTGTTATGCGGTTAAGGCAAATAGTAATTTGGGTGTACTTGGTGTATTAGCAAAATTAGGCTCTGGTTTCGATATTGTTTCTAAAGGAGAGCTTGCCCGTGTTTTGGCTGCCGGCGGTGATGCCAGTAAGGTGGTGTTTTCGGGGGTTGGGAAAAAATCACATGAGATTGTTTTTGCTTTAGAGCAAGGGATTTATTGTTTTAATGTTGAATCAGCGGCTGAGTTAGCACGAATTAATGACGTTGCTCTACAGATGGATACTATTGCGTCAATTTCATTGCGGGTGAATCCTGATGTGGATGCAGGTACTCATCCTTATATTTCAACGGGTTTAAAAGAGAATAAGTTTGGCATCAGTATTGAAGAAGCTGTTGATTTATATCAGCACGCAAATAGTTTATCAGGCATTGCAGTAATAGGTGTAGATTGTCATATTGGTTCGCAAATAACCGAATTAACCCCTTTTATTGACGCTTTGGATCGCGTGTTATTGTTAATTGACCGTTTAGCGGAAAAAGGCATAAAGTTATCCCATATTGATATTGGTGGTGGTTTAGGTGTTCGTTATAAAGATGAAACTCCTCCGCATCCAGATGAATACGCTAAAGCTGTTGCAGATAGATTAGGTGACAGCGAATTAACGCTTATTTATGAACCTGGCCGGGCTATTATGGCGAATGCCGGTATATTTGTAACTGAAGTTGAGTTATTGAAAACGAATCAGGATCGGAATTTTGCGATAGTAGATGGAGCAATGAACGACCTGATACGCCCTGCATTGTATCAAGCTTGGCAAGATATTATTCCGGTTGAATTACGTGATGATGTTCCTGTGTTGGAATATGATGTTGTTGGTCCTGTTTGTGAAACAGGGGATTTTTTAGGTAAAGAACGAGCGTTATCTATTCGTGCCGGAGATTTGTTAGCTGTACGATCTGCCGGGGCTTATGGTTTTACTATGAGTTCGAATTATAACAGTCGGCCACGAGTGGCCGAGGTGATGGTGGACGGTAATACCACTCATTTAATTCGTCAACGTGAAACTATTGAACAGTTATACCAAGGTGAGAAGTTATTACCTTAGGTCTATGATATAAATGCGAAGCAGAACTATTAAAATAAGAAGATTTTTTGATGTTAGTAAATTTTTCCAAAATGCATGGTTTAGGTAACGATTTTCTTGTTTTAGATAATGTCACTCAAAATGTATATTTGTCGAATGCACAAATTAGGCAGTTAAGTGATCGTCATTTTGGCGTGGGTTTCGACCAATTATTAGTCGTTGAACCTCCTTATGATCCTGATTTGGATTTTCATTACCGTATTTTTAATGCAGATGGCAGTGAAGTTAGCCAATGTGGTAATGGCGCCCGCTGTTTTGCGCGATTTGTGCGCATGAAAGGTTTAATTAATAAAACCAAGATCAAGGTTTCTACTCAATCGGGTAAAATGATTTTGTTTATTGAACGAGATGGCAATATTTCGGTTAATATGCCTGTTCCAAAATTTGAACCGAAACAAATTCCCTTCACTGCTCAAAAAGTAGAAGGTAATTATATTTTACGCAGTGTAGAAGAAACAGTGCTTTGTGGTGTAGTATCACTGGGTAATCCGCATTGTGTGATCACCGTTGATTCGGTTAAAGATGCTCCTGTTGAAAAGCTGGGAAAAGCATTATCCACTCATGAACGTTTTCCTGAACAAGTTAATGTTGGATTTATGGAAGTTGTTTCGCCTGACTATATTAAGTTACGGGTTTATGAACGTGGTGCTGCGGAAACGTTTGCTTGTGGTAGTGGTGCCTGTGCAGCAGTAGTTGTCGGGCAAATACAAAAAAAACTGGCTAAGCAAGTTACTGTTGAGTTACCGGGCGGAAAGTTGCGAGTTTTTTGGAAAGGTCCGGGTAACCCCGTAAAAATGTCGGGTCCTGCAGAGCATATTTTTGATGGTCAAATAAACTTATAAGTGTCATTTATAGTGTTTAGGCCCATAAATATAATGTTTAGGCCGATAAATATAGTGTTTAGGCCGATAAATATAGTGTTTAGCCGATAAAAAAAGATTTAGGCCGATAAAAATAGTGTTATAGGCTGATAAAAAACAAACCCTAAACATATCTACTCAAACCGCTTACCAATGCATAATTAGTGTAAGTTAAGAAACGGTATTTTCAAGTCGTTTGGGTGTAGAATAAATAAAAATTAAGTAAAGAGCTAAATAGATATGAACAAAGAACAAAGTGATAGTCTGTTAATTCAAACAGACGATTTACCTTTAAGTGATGATTTAATTGTAAGCTTTTTACAAGAAAACCCTGGTTTTTTTAATCGTCATCCAGAATTAGTCACCAGTTTGAGAATTAAAGATAATCAGCGTGGTACAGTTTCTTTGGTTGAAAGACATCAACAACAACTTCGTCAGAAAATTCATGGTTTAGAGGAAGAAATAACTGAATTAATGTCGATAGCTAATCATAATGAACAGCTATTTACTTTGTATAGTGATTTATATTTACAATTGTTAGATTGTCATGATGCAAATGAATTACTGGATTGTTTGTATGTTGCAACTACAGAGTTTTTGTCTTTAACCGGATTGAAGTTATGGTTATCAAAATCGGTTGGTATATTTCATCATAGTATAGTGGTCAAGGATTGTGGTGGCATTATGCAAAATCGTTTAACAAAAGATGTCTATTATTTTGGTCGTTTACAACAAGCTGAACAAGAAATGATATTTTCTGTACAAACCGCAGGTTCAGTGGTTCTAATCAAACTTACTCATGATGAAGAAGAACTTGGATTTTTGGCGATAAGTAGTGAAGATGCGGAGCATTTTGATCCACGAATGGATACCTTACTATTAAGTCAATACCGGAAACTTGTTGCTAAATTATTACATAAGCAATTAGCGTTATAACCAAAATTGGATATGGTAAGAAATAAAAGATGAAGTTTTATCAGAGGTTAAAGCCTTTTAAAGTCATTAGTTTTGATTTAGACGATACTTTGTATAACAATCAACCTGTGATGCAAACAACAGAGAAAAAGCTGGACGACTATTTCGCTTCATTGTTACCAGAACATCCCGAACTTGACAATAAATTTTGGCTATATTTCCGACAGCAGGCATTGATTCAACAGCCTGCTTTAATTCACGATGTTGGAGCATTACGTATTGCAACTTATGTGTTAGGTTTTAGGGAACTCGGTTTTACTGAAGCTAAAGCCCAGAAATCTGCTGATCAGGCTTACACATTTTTTAAACAACATCGCAGTAATTTTACTGTTCCTTCTCAATCGATTCAGTTGCTAAGTCAATTGGCGGATAAATTACCTTTGGTTGCGATAAGTAATGGTAATGTTGATACCAAAGCGCTTGGTATCGATCAATATTTTAAATATATTTATCATGCGGGTGTTTCTTTTGGTGTTGACAATACGGGTAAGCAAAACAATAGTCAAAGCCTTAAGCAAAAACCAGAGGCTGATATGTTTCATTTAGCATGTCAGCAATTAAATATTTTACCGGAAGAATTACTGCATGTTGGCGATTGTGGTCAAGCAGATATACGGGGAGCTGTGGCTGCTGGTTGTCAAGCGGTTTGGCTTTCTTGTTATGATGTTGGTAAACCATTATCAGTGTTACCTCACCTTGAAATAACAGACATCGTTGAGCTTACTCAACTATTTGACTACTAATTTAAAAAATAAGATTTTTTATGGATGTTTCAGAATTACTTGATTCGTTAAACGAAAAGCAACGTGATGTTGTTGCCGCCCCTTTGCAAAATATGTTGGTGCTAGCGGGTGCCGGAAGTGGTAAAACACGGGTATTAGTACAACGGATTGCCTGGTTAATGAAAGTTGAACAGGCTTCACCTCACAGCGTATTAGCGGTAACTTTTACGAATAAAGCCGCGGCTGAAATGCGTGTGCGTGTTGAACAAGCTGTGGGTGGTAATACTCATGGTATGTGGATTGGTACTTTCCATGGTTTAGCCCATAGATTGTTACGCATGCATTTTCAGGAAGCAAAATTGCCGCAGACATTTCAAGTGCTTGATTCTGACGATCAACTTCGTTTGGTTAAACGGGTAGTTCGGGCCTTGAATATAGATGAAAAACGCTGGCCTCCCAAGCAAATGCTTTGGTATATCAATGGTAAAAAAGACGAAGGTTTAAGACCGCAACACATTGATGCCCAGTTTGATCCGACAGAAGAGTTGTTTGTTAAGGTTTATAAGGCTTATCAAGAGGCTTGTGATCGTTCTGGTTTAGTTGATTTTGCGGAGTTATTGTTAAGAGCGCACGAGTTGTGGTTAAACAACCCCGCTTTGTTAGCTCATTACCAGCAACGTTTTAAACATATTTTGGTGGACGAATTTCAAGATACCAATGCTATTCAGTATGCTTGGTTGAATATGCTAGGCAGAGAAAATAGCAAGGTGATGATTGTCGGTGACGATGATCAGTCTATTTATGGTTGGCGTGGTGCAAAAATCGAAAATATTCAACGCTTTCTTGATGAATTTGATAATGCGCAAACGATACGTCTGGAGCAAAATTATCGTTCAACGGCCAATATTCTTAATGCTGCCAACCAACTTATTTCAAATAATAATAATCGTCTTGGTAAAGAATTATGGACCAATGTTGAAGGTGGTGAAAAAATATCAATATATACCGCTTTTAATGAAATAGATGAAGCTCGTTTTATTGCCGGTCGAATTAACCAATGGCGTCAGGATGATGGTTCACTTGATCAAGTGGCTATTTTATATCGCAGTAATGCTCAATCCCGTTTATTGGAAGAAGCTTTACTGCAATCGAAATTACCTTATCGTATTTATGGTGGTCTGCGCTTTTTCGAGCGTCAGGAAATTAAAGATGCTTTGGCATATATGCGCTTGATTAATAACCGTGATGATGATGCTGCTTTCGAACGGATAATTAACACCCCAACACGTGGTATTGGTAATCAATCGGTTGCTTTTATTCGTGATGCGGCGCGCAGTTTAAACAGCACTTTGTGGCAAGCTTGCGTGCATATGCTTAATAATAATGAATTGAAGGGGCGTAGCGCCAAAACTATTAAGCAATTTGTGCAATTAATTGATCAACTTGAAGATGATTCAACTAATCTAGATCTGGATCAACAGGTTAATTTTGTTATTAAGCATAGTGGATTAAAAGCTATGTATCAGGCAGAAAAAGGTGAACGTGCTGAGGCTCGCATAGAAAATTTGAATGAGTTGGTAACGGCTTGTCAAACCTTTGATGCCGATCCAGAACTTGAAGAAGAGGTGAGTGAATTAACCTCATTTTTAACCCATGCTTCGCTAGAGTCCGGGGAAACACAGGCCGATGAATATGAAGCTGCAGTTCAACTGATGACCATGCATTCAGCTAAGGGGCTGGAGTTTCCTCTAGTATTTATTGCCGGTGTTGAAGAAGGCATGTTTCCTTCGCAGCAATCGCTTGAAGATATTAGTCGTTTAGAAGAAGAGCGACGTTTATGTTATGTCGGTATGACACGGGCAATGACTAAACTTTATCTGTGTCACGCTGAGACCAGACGTTTGTACGGGCAGGAAAAGTTTCATAAAGCCAGTCGGTTTATACGTGAATTACCGAATGAGTGCCTTGAAGAAATACGTATGCAAAGCCAGATAAGTAAGCCGGCAAGCAGTGGACGTTTTGCCTCAAACTTTACCGTGGAAGCGTTTGACGATACAGGTTTTAGTTTAGGGCAGCAGGTAATGCATGCTAAGTTTGGTGAAGGTGTGGTTTTAAATTATGAAGGCAATGGTGCACAAAGCCGCATTCAAGTGAATTTTGAGAATTCAGGCTCTAAGTGGTTAGTGGTATCTTTTGCTAATTTACAGCCAATCTAATTTAGTTTTTACCTGAACTGGTTTGGGTATAAGTTGTTTGTAATAAAAGCTGATACCAAGTCTGTTCCTGCTTAAAGCTAATTTTGAGTAGGAACAAACTTTGTGGAAATGAAATTACTAGCAGCTTAACCTACCATATAGGTTGCTGTGCCGCAGGCGATGTGATCACCAAGTTCATTATGCAGTTCCATTCTTGTAACTGCTACTTTTGTTCCGCTACGTATAATTGTTGCTGTGGCAATAAACTCTTCTCCACGACCCGGCCTTAAAAAGTCAGTACGTAAATCAATCGTGCCTAACTTTCTTAAATTTTGCTGGATATTTGCAGGGGATAAATCATCCAGTTGATCAATAATGCTTGCCGCGGCTACTATTCCGCCTGCAAGGTCTAACGCTGAAGCTGTTACACCACCGTGCAGTATTTTTTGTATAGGATTACCAACTAATTTATCTTGCCACTTGAATCTAATTTCAGATTGTTCGTTATCAAATTGAGTTATAGTTAATCCAAGTAATTGATTAAACGGCATTCCGTCATTCCAAAATGCGGCAATTTGTTGATATAAAAGTTTATTTTTCATAGATACCTTTGCTGGTCAGATGTCTTTGATTAATAGATTAGCATTTAATTGCCTGAGGATAAAAATAAATCTCTACCACAGAGCTGCTCTGGGTTAAAATATCAGCCATAAGTTTTATTTATTGAGTTTTTTGTTGAATATTGCCTCTTCATCTGTTTCTTCTTTGCAACTGCGCGAAGCATTAAAACACCGTTTTGGGTATCAATCATTTCGTCCTGGTCAGGAGGAAGTTATCGAACACCTTTTTCAAGGTCGAGACAGCTTAGTGTTAATGCCTACTGGTGGTGGTAAGTCGATGTGTTATCAGTTACCTGCCATCTTAATGCCGGGTATTACGATTGTTGTGTCTCCTTTAATCGCTCTAATGAAAGATCAGGTTGATAGTTTAACCCGGCAGGGCATTTCAGCGGCGTTTGTGAATTCAAGTTTGGAAACGGATACGATAAATCAGATTTTTAAACGTTTAGCAAACGGCGAGATAAAATTGCTGTATGTTGCACCTGAACGTTTAAGGAATTATCAATTTATATATGGTCTCAAAAGTTTACATATTAGTTTGTTCGCGATTGATGAAGCGCATTGTATTTCACAATGGGGACATGATTTTCGTCCGGCTTATACTCAACTGGGTTTGTTAAAAACTACTTTTCCTCAGGTTCCTATTATGGCATTAACTGCGACGGCAGATGTGACCACCAGAAAAGATATTTTGACACAACTTAATCTTGTTAATCCTTATATCCATCTTGATAGTTTTGATCGGCCAAATATTCGTTTGACCATGGCTGACAAGTATAGCGGTGCTCAGCAAGTATTGGGTTATGTTAGGAAAAGACGTGATGAGAGTGGCATTATTTACTGTAATAGTCGCTGGCAAGTCGAAAAATTAGCTAAAACTCTGGCTGGTTTTGGTGTTAATTGTGCGGCTTATCACGCAGGTATGGAGCCTGAGATCAGGAATACTGTTCAAGATGGTTTTACCAAAGATAATATTCAAATTATTATCGCGACGATTGCTTTTGGTTTAGGGATTAATAAATCGAATATTCGTTTCGTTATTCATTTTGAACCGCCAAGAACCTTGGAATCTTATTATCAGGAAATCGGTCGTGCCGGTCGGGATGGTTTACCAGCAGAAGCTCTGTTTTTGTATGAAGAAAAAGATGTTGAACGGATCAAAAAACGTATTGCTCACGGAGAAAATGAACAACGGGTAAATGTTGAAATGCAAAGGTTTCAGGCCATGGCAGGGTTTATTGATGCATTAACCTGCCGGCGACAAGTTGTTCTTAATTATTTTGCTGAATATACTCAACAAGGATGTGGAAATTGTGATATTTGCCTTGATCCCCCTAGTCAGTTTAATGCGTTAGAACCAGCGCAAAAGATTTTATCTTGTGTTTTTCGAATCCAGCAACAAGGTGATATTCAATACGTAATTGAAGTTTTAAGAGGTGAAGCAAACGCGAAAGTTAAACAATATGGTCATGAAAGTGTTTCAACTTTTGGAATTGGTAAAGATAAAACACCCGGGTATTGGTTTTCGATTATTAGGCAATTGATTCATTTAGGATATTTACAGCAAAATATCGAAATGCAATCTGCATTATGCCTAACACAAGCATCCCACAGTATACTTAAAGGCTCTGAAGCATTAATGCTCGCTTCACCAAGACTTCAAAAAGCGAGTTATTGGCAACGTAATGCTAATGTAAAATCGTATGATAAAGCGTTGTTTGTGAAATTAAGAAGTTTACGTAAAGAAATCGCAGATGCTGAAGATATTGCGCCTTTTATTGTTTTTAATGATGCTACCTTATCTGAATTGGCACGGGTTAAACCGCAACATTTAAATGGAATGTTAAGTATCAGCGGCATTGGGGATACTAAGCTGTCTCGTTATGGCCAACCATTTTTAGAAATTATTCAACAGCATGCCGGCGCATAAAAAAAGCGCTTAAAAAGCGCTTTTCAGTACAAGATAAAAATTAAGATTTTTATTTTAAACTTGCAAAATATGCTGAAAGGTTATCAATATCAGCGTCTGATAATCCCATAGACATAGCACCCATCACTGGATCTTTACGTGCACCAGATTTAAAATCTTTAAGTTGCTTAACTAAATAAGCTACTTTTTGACCCGCTAAATTAGGGTACATAGGTATTGCAGAAATACCCGCTGCGCCGTGACATGCTGCACACATGGCGGCTTTGGCTTTACCAGCTGCAACATCGCCGGCAAATGCAGGAGATGCCATCATAACTGTAGCTGCAATAGCTAAAGTGATTTTTTTCATAACTTCTACTCTCTTTGATGATTATAATTTAATAAGTCTGGCCCGATTATATGTAAAATTCTTGAAGCTGTCGTTGGTTTTTTTAGCAATATTTGTAACACGTTCGGCTATAAGGCTGAATAATTGGGAAATATACCTGACGTTCCGCACATAAAGCTGAGATTTAAAATCTGAGTTGATTTTCAGTAAAAAGGGCATCAGATTTTAAAT
>JABSOJ010000158.1 GCA_013216005.1 Alteromonadaceae bacterium
AAGTGAAGCAACAAACTGTTCGATATCATCCAATGATTGAAAAAATTTCTGCATTAATCTATTAAATATAAATTTACACAGACCTTCAATAAAATTTGTTTATTTATTGCACAAATTTATTTTTTCAAATTAACGTTATAGTGGGTTAACCAATGGTTGATGGGAAAATGGTTTAGATTAACTGGATCGGTTGATATTAAGTTGGGAAGTTACACTTTTATCAGTTAGGAAATTCAGAGGAAAAATAAACAATTACGCAAATGTAATTTTAGTTACAGAGCATTTTGTGTGAAAATACGAAGATTATAGTAACAATAAGGAATTAATGATGGCTGAAAGCACAATAAGCCAACCAGAAGCTGAATATATATCAGCTGAACGAGCAACAGAAAGGTTAGCGCCAATTGGTGTAACAATGCGCATTGATGCTATGGATATTCTGCGTGGTTTTGCTTTAATTGGCATCTTGTTGATGAATATAGAATTTTTCAGTAGGTCAATGTTGTTGTCACTAAAATTCGATTTTAGCTTAACAGGCTTGGATCATGCTGTCGGTTGGCTGGTGCGTTGTTTTGTCGAGGGGAAATTCTACAAATTATTTGCGCTGCTTTTCGGTATGGGTTTTGCGGTCATGCTAATCAGGGCAAGGGAGCTTAATCGACCTTTTGCAGCATGGTTTATTCGACGAATGCTGGTACTTTTGAGCTTTGGTCTAGTACACGCTATTTTTATTTGGGGGGGCGATATTCTGCATAACTATGCCTTCACCGGTATGGTTTTTCTTGGTTTGATTTACTTATTGCGTATCGAACGATTTAAAAAATATGACAATCCAGACTTTTTTTTGAAGTTAGGTTTGATATGGCTAACAGTTCCTTTTATTACAATGTTAATTACCGGTATAGGTTTTGGTGTTGGTTTTGATCATGAAAAACTAGTTAAACGTTGGCAGGAAGAGCAGCAAATTATCACGATGGTTGCATCACAAGAAAAATCATTTATCGAGCAAGCAGCAAATAAAACGAATGAAAAGTCACTAATTGCTGAAGACTCTGTTGCTGAAGAATTTGTTGTTGAAAACTCTGTTGCTGAAGGCGCTGTTGATAAAGATTTGTTAAGCAATAACGATATATTGGAAACAGATGAAATTATTGATAATAAAGAGTTGACCGAGGAAGAAGAGCGTCAGCAAGCCGTGACAAAAATACTGAAACGTAAACAAAGTAAAGCTAAAAAAGTAGAGAAAGAGGTTGCTGCATATACTCAAGACAGTTTTTGGAAAGCAACGTTATATCGTGTTGAGTTTGCCAAGTATTTATTTTCTTTTACACCAATAATCACTTTTACAATATTATTGCCGATATTTTGTTTAGGTTATTGGTTAATCGCCAGTGGTATCATGAGAAATCATCGGGAGAATAAGCATATATTTAAACCTATGGCATGGATTGGCATGAGTTTAGGGTTAATTTTAACTGTTGGTGGTTTAGTCGTGATACAACATCCGGCAGTGGCGGAAATTGAAACCGTAAAATGGGCTGGTGATACATTATACGCGGCAGGACAATTTGTGATGGCTGCTGGTTATTTAGGTTTGACTGTTTGTTTGATTGGTACAACTCGTGGAAATGCATTTCTAAGTTATTTGGCTCCACTTGGACGTATGGCGTTGACTAATTACATCATGCAGTCGGTTATTTTGACTGGTATATTCAATGGTTACGCTGGTGGGATGTATGGTCAAATATCAAGAGCACCACAAATGTTAATGGTATTTGCCATTATTGTTTTCCAAATACTATTTTCTCGTTGGTGGTTAAACCGTTATCAATTTGGTCCGATAGAATGGGTGTGGCGTTGTTTAACCTACAAAAAATTACAACCGATGAAGATTAATTCAGTAACTCTTTAATTAACTCACTGTTATTATTGAAGAGTAAGTAAGAAAAATAGCGGGTAGAATTTTCATTCTATCCGCTTTTTTTTAGTAATGAGGTTTAGTGTGAATTGCTCAGCTCAGTTCTGTTGAACGTTCGCTAGTTTTTCTTCAAGTTCAGCTAATTTTGCTTCTAAAAGTGTCAGCTGTTTACGGGTTTTAAGTAGCACTTGAGTTTGAATGTCAAATTCTTCACGGGTAACTACGTCTAATTGAGATAATTTGTTTTGTAAAATTGATTTAGTTTTATCTTCAAAGTCATTTGCCAGATTTTTTAATCCCTCAGGAATAGCATTGGTGACTTGTTTGGCTATATCTTCAATTTTTTTTGTATTAATCATAAATACCTCTACGTTGAATTTATTTGTTATATAGAACAAAATATGGTCGTTTAAGCAGAAAATCAAGAGGATAAATAGATTAGCTATTTTTCCGCAGGCCAAAAAGAGGTAAAATCAGCAGGTTAATCGTTTAAGTGTCTCGGCATTTCCACCAATTTTTATTCTTAAGATGTTAAATAATCACCATGAAATTAAATCCCGGTCAAAATGAAGCTGTAAAATATGTCAATGGTCCATGCCTGGTCCTAGCAGGTGCCGGCAGCGGTAAAACGGGAGTTATTTGTCAGAAAATTGCCTACCTGATCCAGAAGTGTGGTTATAAAGCGAGAAATATCGCAGCGGTAACATTTACCAACAAGGCAGCACGTGAAATGAAAGAACGTGTTGGAAAAATGCTTGGTAAAGATTTAACCCGTGGTTTAACCGTATCAACTTTCCATTCGTTAGGGCTAGATATTGTTCGTCGGGAAATTAAAATTTTAGGCTATAAACCCGGTTTTACTTTATTTGACGATCAAGACAGCCTTGCCTTATTAAAAGAACTGACGGCTGATGAATTTGATGGCGATAAAGATTTATTAAGCAAGCTGCAATCCATGATTTCAAACTGGAAGAATGAATTGCAGTTACCTGATGCGGCATTAAAAATGTCTGGTGATGCAGATACTCTTCAATATGCTGAATTTTACGCGAGTTATCAAAAGCACATGAAAGCCTTTAATGCGCTGGATTTTGATGACTTAATTTTAATTCCTACATTATTATTAAGAAATTTTCCGGAAGTTAGAAATCGTTGGCAAGCTAAAATTCGCTATATGTTAGTGGATGAATATCAGGATACCAATGCCAGCCAGTATGAAATGGTTAAACAGATTGCTGGTGAACAAGGACTTTTAACGGTAGTGGGTGACGATGATCAGTCAATATATTCGTGGCGGGGCGCTAAACCACAAAATTTAGTTTTGCTTGGAAAGGATTATCCAAGTCTAAAATTAATTAAATTGGAGCAAAATTATCGTTCAAGTGGTCGTATTTTAAAATGTGCCAATGTGCTCATTGCCAATAATCCTCATGTTTACGATAAAGCATTATTCAGTGAATTACCCTATGGCGTAGAACTGCGGGTGATACAAACTAAAAGTGAAGAAAATGAAGTTGAACGTGTGGTCGGGGAATTAATCGGTCACCGCTTCCTGAATAAAAGTCAGTTTAAAAATTACGCTATTTTATACCGTGGTAATCACCAGTCACGTTTATTGGAAAAGGCATTAGTGACCAACCGTATTCCGTATAAAATAAGTGGTGGTACTTCGTTCTTTTCACGCGCTGAAATTAAAGATGTTATGGCGTATTTAAGAGTCTTGGTGAATCCTGACGATGACAATGCTTTTTTACGGATTGTAAATGTACCACGTCGCGAAAACGGACCATCAACATTAGAAAAACTGGGTAGTTACGCAAATATCAGGCATATTAGTATGTTTGCCGCGAGTTTTGAACTGGGTTTAGAACAACATCTGACGGGACGCGGCTTAGTCAGTATTCAACGTTTCACAAATTGGTTAGTAGGAACGGCTGATCACGCCGAGCGAGGTGATACCGCAGCAGTATTAAGGTCGATGATCCGAGAAATTAATTACGAAGACTGGCTTTACGATACATCACCCAGTGCTAGAGCTGCAGAAATGCGGATGAAAAATGTAACTCAGCTATTCAGTTGGGTAACACAAATGCTCGAAGGCTCTGAAGATGAAGATCCTATGACCTTGGCGCAAGTGGTTACCCGTTTAACTTTGCGTGACATGATGGAACGTAATGAAGAGGAAGACAATTCAGATCAAGTGCAGCTGATGACTTTGCATGCCTCAAAAGGGTTAGAATTTCCTTATGTATTCTTGATTGGTATGGAAGAGGGCTTATTGCCTCATCAAACCAGTATAGACGAAGGCAGTGTAGAGGAAGAACGCCGTTTAGCTTATGTTGGCATCACTCGTGCCCAACGGGAGTTGATTTTTACTTATGCGCGGGAACGTCGGCAATATGGTGAAGTTTCCCGAACAGAAGCGAGTCGCTTTTTACACGAGTTACCACAGGACGATTTAGTTTGGGAATTAGGGCAAACTAAAAAAAGTGCAGAGCATAAAGAACAGTCAGCAAAAGATGGCGTGGCGAGTTTGAGAGCGGCATTGTTTAAGAAAAAACAGGGTTAAATTTAAAGCAGGTTTGCATAAATAACTGATCATTTTCAAATGGTTTCATTATTCAGAAAAGTTTCTGCTCACGCCAATATGTGGGAAAACACAGTCATCTGTGGTTGAGTGGTGGTTGAGTTAGCGCATGCAGTTTTTGCTGAATTTTGCATGTTTACGTGGTTTGGGTTAGATGTTGTATTATCCCATCATGTAAATCAGCAATAAGATTGATTATTTTATCATGGTTTAAATCGAGTAAAACCCAACCGTCTGATCCTAATATTTCAATTTTTGTTATTGCGATTTTTTCAGGCGGGTCATTGTCTTGCATACCCTTTAGGCGGAATATCCCCTGTTTGGTATGCAAGCGAGTGATCGTAAATGCAGGAAACTTAATCATTTTTATTCTTTTCGCAAGGCTAATAAGATAAATAGTACACTAAATCCTGAGCCGATTGCTGCCATAGTTTGTTGATGCTGACTGAAAAGTAAGGCTGAACCAATAATTAAACCACCAGCGAACACACTAAAAATTAACTTTTGATTCTGTTTTTGTTGTTGTTCAATTATTTTTTTGAGCAAGTTAGCTTGTACATGATGGCTTTCTCTACCCGCTTTTAAATAGTCATACACAAGATCAGGCATTTCTGGTAATTTTTCATTCCAAAAAGGTATATTTTCTTTAACTTTACGAAATACTGCTTTAATACCCATTTGTTCTTTTACCCAATTTTCTAAAAAGGGTTTAGCGGTTTTCCATAAATCGAGTTGAGGATATAACTGTCGGCCCAAGCCTTCGATATACAACAAGGTTTTTTGCAGTAAAACTAATTGTGGTTGCACCTCCATGTTAAAACGGCGAGCGGTATTGAAAAGGTTTACTAACACTTGACCAAAAGATATTTCAGATAAGGGTTTATTGAAAATAGGCTCACAGACAGTACGAATGGCAAATTCAAATTCGTCAACACTGGTTTCTGGCGGTATCCAGCCTGAATCTACGTGTAATTGAGCGACTTTGCGATAATCGCGATTAAAAAATGCGACAAAATTTTCTGCTAAATAACGCTTATCTTCGCGGTTTAATGTACCAACAATACCGCAATCTATTGCGATCCACGTTGGATCCTGAGGATTGGTCGCATTGACAAAAACATTGCCGGGGTGCATGTCAGCATGGAAAAAACTATCCCTGAAAACTTGTGTGAAAAATACTTCAACGCCGCGTTCAGCGAGTAATTGCATATTAACCCCCTTAGCTTTCAAGGTCGCGATTTCCCCAACGCCAATGCCAAAAATACGCTCCATTACCAAGATATTTTTATAGCAGAATTCACTGTAAATTTCAGGCACATATAAAACGCTATCGCTCGCCTGCCCTTGTTCAAAATTGCGTTTTAGTTGAATGGCATTAGCGGCTTCTCTATTTAGATCCAGTTCATCCAAAATGGTTTTTTTATATTCGACTACTACTTCATTTGGCCGCAACCGTTTTCCATCAGGTAACCAACGGGCGACAAGGCTGGCAAAATTCGACATCACTTTAAGATCCGCTAAAATGGTGTGACTTATATCCGGGCGTAATACTTTAATAACTATTTGTTTTTCACAAGCATGGTTATCAATATTTTGGATCAGTGTTGCGGTATGTACTTGGGCAATAGAGGCGGAAGCTAATGGCTTTAAATCAAAATCAGAGAAAGATTGGTTGAATGTTTCTTCGCCTAGCGCTTCAATGATTAATTTTTTTGCAAGTTCTCCATTAAAAGCGGGCACCTTGTCTTGCAGTAAAGCGAGTTCGTCGGCAAAATCTGGCGGTAGAAGATCACGTCTGGTGGAAAGCATTTGGCCAAATTTAATAAAAACTGGACCAAGTTCCTCTATCGCCAGACGAATACGCAGTGCTTGAGTTTTATCTTTATGTTTATTTCGTAGCCAAAATAGGCTTAAACGGGCAAGTTTGGCATACCACGGCAGAATTTTTTGTGGGATCAGTTCATCTAGGCCAAAATTTAAAAATGTTTTAACAATACGATATAGACGTAAACTGCTCACGATTAACCTTTTTAGTTTTAGTTTTAGTTTTAGTTTTAGTTTTTAGTTGTGGTACTGGTTGTGGTACTGGTTGTGTTACTTGTTGTGCTATTAGTTGTGGTATAAGCTTGCGCAGTGTCTGACATTAAATTAGTCAATTGTTCAATACGTTGTTCCAAGCCACTAGCCTGACAAGATAATTCATCAACCTGGCTACTAAATAGCTTTATCTGGCTGCTTGTCACCACTAAACGTTTTTCATGCACTAACCATTCACTGCTGTCTGCGGTAATTTGTTTTGCCGCAAAAACTAGTTTGCTGCGGAGTTTATCCGTGAATTTTGACAATTTATAAGTTGCTACATCGCCAATATGTTTAGCAATTTCTGATTGCCAATCAATTTCAATGGATTCAGCTAAATGAGCAAAACCTTGAGCTGTTTTTATGTCACCATCAATGTCTAACTTATCTTGTTTAATCAGCTCTGTCAGTTTTTTTTCTTTCTGAAGTTGAATCAGGGTTTTTATACTGGTTTTAATCGTGCAGTCAGATCTTTGGGTTAGTGTCGTAACCAAAATTTGATTGTTACCGGAACTTGTATCGACACTGAAACTTATTGGATAACCTAACTCTTGTAAAATTATCGTTAGTGTTTGTTGAGACAACCGCGTTAGATCCCCTGTTCCACCTTCATTAAGTAATAGCGTTTTATTGATAAGGATCTCAAGAGCAGAGCACAGTGCTTGTTGATGCATTATTTGCTCATTAAAAGAATTAGTCATTTATACTTTTAAACTCCATCTTTGCGTTATACCAACCTAACNNAANTTAACTTAACTTAATTTAAACTAAAGGGCTTGGTATGATAATTAGCGGTAAACCCTGAGGAGGGGCAGCTGAAACGTAAGCCATCAAAAAAATGATGTTTTGTGCTCAAAGCTAAAATTTATAGCCTTTGTGCAAAGCCACAACACCGCCCGTCAAGTTTTTATAACTTGTTTGATCAAAACCAGCATTCTCCATCATGCTTTTTAATGTTTCTTGATCAGGATGCATCCGAATGGATTCCGCAAGGTATTGATAACTATCACCATCTTTAGCCACTATCTGACCAATTTTTGGTAAAATATTAAAAGAATAGAAATCATAAGCCTTATTGACAAATTCATGCTCTGGTTTAGAGAACTCTAATACTAATAAACGTCCGCCCGGTTTCAGTACTGAATAAATAGAGCGCAGGGCTTTATCTTTATCGGTGACATTACGTAGTCCAAAGGCAATAGTAACAATATCAAAGGTATTTTCTTCAAATGGCAGACTTTCAGCATTGGCTTGTACGTATTCAATATTTTGTACCAGACCTTTATCACGGAGTTTGTCACGGCCGACATTTAACATTGAACTATTGATATCAGCAAGCACGACCTTTCCTTCGCGGCCAACTAATTTAGAAAACTTTGCGGTTAAATCGCCTGTGCCTCCTGCTAAATCAAGCACCTTATTGCCCGGACGTACACCACTTGCATCTATTGTGAAGCGTTTCCACAAGCGGTGAATACCAAAAGACATCAGATCGTTCATCACATCGTATTGTTGTGCCACTGAGTGAAAAACACTGGCAACCATTGAGGCTTTATCTGTTTTTTCAACAGTTTTATAACCGAAATGTGTGGTCTTTTCTGAGCCGTTTTTCTGAGGATTTTGATCTTGTCCTGACATCTTGAATTCACTAATCACTAAAGTTGCGGCTAGTTTACTGCAACCCTTGCCAATCAACAAATTTAATGTGGTATTACCAAACTATTCTCCAAATCCCCGTGTCTCAAAACCCCTGTATTTAGCACGCACGGGGAAAATTTAGTAGCATTATCTTAAATTATGAATCTGTTAAACGGAGCGAGTTACTGGGAGTCTTATTGGCGACGCCATTTAAGGCAAGTAACGATACCAGGAGCGACAGCGTTACTGTTATCAGTATGGCCATCAATGTTGGTAAAACACCTAGTTGTAACGGCATTTTACCGAGACTGAAGCTATCAGTAGCGACAAATAATATAGCAATGGTGCTGAACATTAACCCAAAACCAATAGCTTTAGCATTATCGCTCAATACTTGTGTGACTATATGGATGGGGTTGGCTCCAATAGCCATTCTGACACCTAATTCATATTGCCTCATTTTTATGCCGTAACTTAGTACACCATACAGACCGACTGATGCCAAAAATAACGTAAGTAGCGATAACACAACGGTAATTGCTGCGATTGCAATATCACGAGCGAGTTTATTTTCAAGTATCTCGGTCATTGAATGGTAATCAAATATTCTGACATTATGGTCAAATTGTTTGATGGCTTTTGCTAACGTTGATTTACTTAGTTCAATATTCGGCTGACGTTTGATAATAAAGCGCAGTCGACTCGTATAATCAGGAAGAAAAATCATTTTTTTGCTGACCCATTTTGATGGATTATCAACATTTGCCACAACGGAGATAATTTTTTGCTGTTTGCCAAAATACATCAGGTCTTTATTTAAAGCCTACATTCCGTACAATTTTATAAAAAATAAATAATTAAAAATAACCTTAATAACATGTAGTTAAGCGGATT
>JABSOJ010000159.1 GCA_013216005.1 Alteromonadaceae bacterium
AAATAACTATTTAATATCAGAATAGTTATTTTTATTTAAAACCTCAATTACAACCTACTTCAAGATCCTTACAATATCGATTTACACTTTAAAACATACACTTAACCTATTAAAATGACGTGTTATTCATATCAAAACCATAGAAACCAATCTAAGCGCAAGCTTTTCTCTGTTGAGAAAAGCTTGCTAATATTCCAGCTAAAACTTGTAGATATTTAGTGAGTGAAATAATCTGAATCACCACTAAGTCAGCATACTGCTTAAGCCCCTGATCTGCGTCCTATAGATAGGTTTAGCATGAACTTACGTCAAATACTAAAAAGTATAACGCACTCCCATCGCATATCTTGCACCATATTGGCTAGCACGAAGAAACTGCTCTTTATAACGACCATAAACTTCTTCAGTAGAATTGGTAATATTTACGCCTTCAATAAATACAGTAAACTGGTCAGTAATGTCATAATTCACGCTGGCATCAATAGTAGAATATTGTTTAAAAAACTGCGGAGGACCTTCTGCTGATCCTTGATCTTGTCCAACACCAATGAGGTATGAATCACGCCAGTTATAAGTGATTTTTGCTGATATCCCATATTTTTCATAAAACATCTGAAAGTTAGCGCCATCACTCAAACCGGGAAGTACTGCTTGTCCTTCATGACTTCTGGGATCAAATTCAACATCACCATCAACAAATGTCGCGTTAAATGCGGCACCAAAACCTGACTCTCCAAATAGATGCTGAATAGCAAATTCAACACCGTTTACCGATCTTTTGCCCGCATTAACAGGTTGATTAACAGACCATTCCAATGTCGGATCATTTGCATTTTGAATTATATTATAACCACCTGTTTGCTCATTAAGCGTGCCACCACCGTTAGCAACAATACGATCGAATATTGCTTGATGCGTTGCTTGAATACCCTCAGCAGCTAATTCAGACCTTGCTTGATCGGCACGAGGTCCTTTATAAGGATCATTTAATCCATCTACATAAACTGAGCTACGCGATGCTTCAACCCAATCATCCACATTTTTCTTAAAATAACCTAATGAAACATAACTACCTTCACCGTAATAATACTCAAGTGATAAATCAAGGTTAACCGAACTGTAAGGTTTCAAGTTTGTATTACCGGAATTTCCCGTTCGGGCGCCAATTTTTGGATTTGGCGATAAAAATCTTATACCCGCTAAATTACCTAAAGGAGCACGTGTCATCGTTTTGCCATAAGAAACACGGAAAATTACATCATCCACTACTTCAGCTTTAATATCGATACTTGGTAACCACATACTATAGTCACCATAAGTTTCTAATAAAGTGTGGTCGCCAGCCTGATATTGTAATGCCCATTCGGTAGAACTTAACCAAACAATTCTATCTTCAATGGTTTGTTGGACACTACTGGTAACTTCTGTCTCTTCATAACGCACACCAATATTAATATCGATGTCCATTTCTGAAACTTCTAAATAAAATGCTGCTTGCACATAAGCACTATTCGTTTTTTCAAATACAGTACCTTCAGAATCTCTGCCGGGTGTAGTACCCGCTAAAGGGTTAGTTTCCATATAATCAAAATAATTAGTGACGCGTGTCAATGCTTCATCAAAATCATAATCGTAATAATAATTGGTGGCTAAGTTATTACCACCGCCCGAGAACTGATCTAAAAAATTTCCTGTATTTCTTAAAGTGAACATGCTGGCAGGAAAAACATCCTGATGACCCGAATAGCTATTAGGTCCTTGTTGGGCTACGCCTGCACCCCAGCCACCAATTTCTTGTTCCGTACGAGCAAGACCAAATTTAATGTTAACTAATGCACTATCATTTTCATTAAACCATTCACCATGAAGTTGTAACTGTTCAACACCCGCTTCACCATAACTGGTATCAAAACGACCAAAAGTGAAATCAATTTCATTAACATCGCCTTCAATCGAGCGATCAGGCCAATAATTGGTTTGTTGTGGAATGTCACCAGAAGTAAAATCATACGTTTTTGACACTAAATTATTTAAGCCAAAAATTAGAAATGGGCTAGAACCACTCCCTTTATCAGCCCCCGGATCAAAAGAATTGGTTGAGTCATGATAATCTAATGAAAAGTGCAAGGTTTCTGTCGCTTGCCAATCTAAGTTTAAACCGATAGATTTAGCTTCCACTAAATCAGTATTTTTGCGCCCTAATAATGAAAAATCACCACCCGTTTCATTAAACTTTATTACGGTTCCATTTTCATCAATCTCATAAGAATTTAAACCTGCACCTGCATTAAACCATTGGCCAAAAGACATAGATTTATTTGCTGTTTGTGACTTATTGTAGGTATAGTCAAGCGTGGCGACGAAGCTATCAATAGGGGAAAATTGTAACGTAAGCTGCGCATTCGTTCGTTCACGTTGAGCATCTCTGATTGTATTACCAAAACCTTGAGGAGAATAATGATGACAACCAGCAATACGATCTAAATTGTCCGCAGGAAGTGTATCATTAACTACATTACACCCACCGCTGCGGCGGTCAATAGCATTATCGCCCGTGGCATTACCAAAACCTAAATCAGCTTTCCAACCTCCAATTCCTGCGGCTTGCTCTTGCCAGTCACGCTCTTGATAGGAGTAATTAAAACCAACGCCAAACCTTTCATCCGAGAAAGTATCGGTTAATAAGAAAGAAATTTCTGGTGTAACATCACTGCCTTTCTCATTAGAAGTATCAACTAAAGATTTACCCGTGATAGAAAAATTCAAACCTTCACTATCAAACGGACGTACAGTTTTGATATTTACCGTTGCACCTAAACCTCCACTGGGTAATTCCGCTCGTGAAGTTTTCATCACGGTTAATTCACTCACACCGTTAGGGGAAATATTTTCTAAACTATAGGAACGTTTATTACCCGTTCCTGGCATTTGACGACCATTTAGCGTAATTAAATTAAAATCAGGACCAAAACCACGAACGGTAATTTGACTACCTTCACCATTTCTACGGCTAATCGCAACACCCGTAATACGTTGTAAAGACTCAGCTAGGTTAGTATCAGGAAATTTACCCATTTCTTCAGCCGATATCGCATCAACAACACCATGGTTTAATCGTTTAATGTCCATTGACTTAACTAAGCTATTTCTAATACCAGTAACTTCAATAACTTCTGTTTTATCGTCAGGCTTTGCCGCAACCTCGGCAAAAGCTGGTAGAGCAACAGTCGTTCCTAGTACCATTGATACTGTCAAAGCTAGTCGAGTTTTATTAAATATTTTATGTTTCATAATTCCCCTAATATATCTTCTTGTTTTTATAAAAATGTCGCGGCAAATCGACAGGGAGCGCTTCCAGAAAAAGGTAAAAAATATAAAACTGCCTATCTACCACTTTGAATTGGAAGCGCTTCCAATTATTCCCAATAAGGTAACCGTTTAAAAAATAAATAGCAAGATTCCCCATCTATTTCCTTAAATTAAAATATTCTCCTCACATAATACTGGCTGTTTGTAACTTTCATTTGGGCAAAATTAGTTGAAAAACTTTAGATTGCATTAGGCTATTTACATTTAAATTAATTAGTATATTCTAAGATTGAAATTCATTTAAAAAACGTGCCGTTTTTTTTAACTTTAATTGGAAGCGCTTCCAGATCAAAAATTGGAAGCGCTTCTAATTAAAATGAAATCAGCAAAAATAGGATAGGAAGTCAGAGCCTTAAATATCTGTAACAAATAATTCACTTTATAAATAGCGACAATTAAATTTTGTTAAAAGGCTAAATACTAGAGGTTGTTCAATATGACAAACAATAAAAAATTCATAGCCAAGTTATCTGCCATAACACTTGTTCTAGGACTATATGGTTGTGGTGACAATGGTTCAGAAACTTATACCGATAATAATGCAGTTGATACCACTGTCCCGTCATCAGATTGGCGACTCATTTGGGCCGATGAGTTTGATGGTAGCGCAATTGATCCTAATAAATGGACACATGAGATAAATTGCGATGGTGGTGGTAATAACGAACAACAATGTTATACAGACAACCCTGAAAATGCCTTTGTAAGCGATGGAATTTTAAACATTGTTGCTTTACCAACAACCGATGAAAACCTGACAAAACCTTATACTTCTGCACGGTTAAGCAGCAAAATGAAAGGCGACTTTGCTTATGGTCGCTTTGAAGCCAGAGTAAAACTTCCCGCCGGACAAGGCACTTTCCCTGCTGTTTGGATGATGCCAACAGATGCTGTTTATGGTGGCTGGCCTCATTCAGGTGAAATTGACATTGTTGAATCTGTTAACTTAAAAGTGGCTGCAGAAGATGGCACATTAGAATCAAATGTGTACGGTACTTTACACTATGGCAAATCCTGGCCTGATAATTCCCATTCAGGTACTCCCTATTTATTACCGAATGATCAAAACCCTGCGGATGACTTTCATACTTATGCAATTGAATGGCAAGAAGGTGAAATACGCTGGTATGTTGATGGCTATCTCTATCAAACACAACGTAAATCAGAAACTAAACTAGATTATAAAGGTGATGTTTCAGAAGAGCTTGTTCATAAAGGTTGGTTCACTCATAACTTTGATATCATCACCGGAGAGCTGAAAGATTCGTGGGATAATGCTCCTTTCGATCAAGCCTTCTTTTTAATTCTCAACAATGCAGTAGGCGGTGATTGGGCTGAAAACACCAATAACAAAGGTGTTGATCCTGAAGCATTTATCAATGGTCAAGCCATGCTGATAGATTATATTCGTGTCTATCAATGTGACATTGCACCATTAACGGGTGAAGGTTGTGCAACAATTAGTGCGGGTTATGACGAAATAAAAAGTGAAAATAAACCAGACGGCGCATTAATACCGGGTAAAGCACCAAACCCTCCGTCTACAGAAGCGCCAACTACTGGAGGATATGTTGAGCCGTTGATTATTTTCAATGATGAATCTAATCCGGCTTGGTTCGCATGGGACTGTTGCGCAGGCTCTACACCAAGCGTTGAAATAGATGACGAGGAGCATGGTGCAGTAACTGAATTTGCCATTACTGGCGATACTGTAATGGGCTTTAGTAGTAGATCATCTCATGGTGCTGTTGGTGGTGAACCCTTTGATGCTTCTGGTATGGCAGCAAATGGCACCATTGAATTTGATTTAAAAATGACCGCATCACCTGGTGATACCCCATGGATGTTTAAAGTTGAAAGTGATGAAGCTGCCACTGCAATAGAAATTGCCTTATCAACAAGTGTTGAAGGGCACAGTGCACCGATACTAAACACCTGGCAACATTACACGTTTAATTTAGCAGACTTAGCCGAAGCAGGTCTTGATGTAAGTTCAATTGATGTATTAATGATTTTCCCTGCATGGGGAAGCGGAACTGGTGCCATTTATCGTGTTGATAATGTCATTATTAGCCAACCGGTCGTAGCATCGGCTGAAGTTGTAATATTTAATGATGAAGCTAATGCTCAATGGTTAGCATGGGATTGTTGTACAGGCTCTACACCAACCATAGAAACAGATGATGCCGACCATGGTGCAGTAACTGAGTTTGCTATTAATGGTGATACTGTTATGGGCTTTAGCAGTAGAGCTGGTCATGGCGCAATTGATGGCGTTCCTTTTGATGCCTCAAGCATAGTAGCAACAGGCACTATATCATTTGAGTTAAAAATGACGGCTTCTCCGGGTGACACCCCGTGGATGTTTAAAGTTGAAAGTGATGAAGCTGCCACTGCAGTAGAAATTGCTCTATCAACAAGTAACGAAGGACATAGTTCACCAGAATTAGGTGTTTGGCAAACTTATACTTTTAATTTAAAAGATCTGGCTGAAGCAGGGCTTGATGTCAGTAAAATTGACGTATTAATGATTTTCCCGGCATGGGGTACAGGCACTGGCGCAGTTTATCGAGTTGATAACGTGGTGATAAATGATCCCAACGCAACTAATGTGCTTGAAATTATGTTGTTTGACGATATTTCACAACCCGCATGGTTAGCATGGGACTGTTGTGCCGGCTCTACACCAACAGTAACGGCTGATGATGATACTCATGGTGCAGTAACTGAATTTGCTATTGCAGGTGACACTGTTATGGGCTTTAGTAGCCGTGCAGGCCATGGCGCCGTTGACGGTATACCCTTCGATGCTTCAAGCATAGTAGCAAATGGAACGATATCGTTTGATTTAAAAATGACAGCCTCACCAGGTGACACAACATGGATGTTCAAAATAGAAAGTAATGAAGCAGCAACTGCACTAGAAATTGCCTTATCAACGAGTAATGAAGGACATTTAGCGCCAGAGTTAGGGGTTTGGCAAACTTATACATTTAACTTAAGAGACTTAGCTGAAGCAGGTCTTGATGTTAGCGCTATTGATGTTTTAATGATATTTCCAGCATGGGGAACAGGAACCGGTGCTGTATATCGTGTTGATAACGTACGCATTGGTGGTTAATGCAGAAGTTAAAACATACGTTAAAAGATAAGTTAAAATAATATTAGTTAAAGCAAAATAAGTTAATGCAATGGGAGCGATATTTCTATTGCCTTAACCACCAAATCGACTGACACACAAATAAAATTGTTGTGTCCGTCGATTTTTTGATTTATTACTATACCCAAGCTACTTGGAAATATAAATAAAACGAAACGGAACAGCGATGGAAAATCCAATAAATAACATTGTAATTGTTGGTGGTGGCACTGCTGGTTGGATGGTAGCAAGTCGATTAGCTGCCCAGTATTTATCACATACACAGTCTAAAATTACCATTACCCTTGTTGAATCTGCCTCTGTCAAACCTGTTGGTGTTGGCGAAGGTACTTGGCCCACAATGCGAACTACCCTCAAAAAAATAGGTATCTCTGAGGCTGAGTTTATTCGGGAATGCGACGCTACCTTCAAGCAAGGATCAAAATTTAATGGCTGGGTAACTGGCAACAAAAGCGATTATTATTACCACCCTTTTGTCTTACCTCAAGACTTTAGCAATACAAATTTAATGCACCATTGGCAAGAAATTGGTCAAGCCAGCTCATTCTCAAATGCGGTTTGTGTTCAAGAACAGCTATGTGCGCATGGTTTAGCACCCAAACAAATTAACACCCCCGAATATGCATCCGTTGCTAATTATGGTTACCATTTAAACGCAGGAAAATTTGCCGCCTTATTACAAAAACACTGTTTAGCTAAATTTTCAGTAAAACATATTATTGATGACGTAATAAAAGTAAATTCTGCAAAAAATGGTGATATTGCCTCAATATCCACACAAAAACATGGCGAAATCAAAGGTGATCTTTTTATTGATTGCACCGGATTTGCCTGTTTATTATTAGGCAAACATTTAAAAGTCCCCTTTATTGATAAAAGTGATACTTTATTTATTGATACCGCTCTGACAGTACAGGTTCCCTATGAAAATGACCACAGTCCAATTTCCTGTGTCACTCAATCAACAGCAACATCAGCCGGATGGATATGGGATATCGGGTTAACACACCGTCGGGGTATTGGTCATGTGTTTTCTAGTCGACACACTAGCGAAACAGACGCTGAAGCAAAATTAAAAGACTACATTGGTCAACACATAAAGTCTGGCGAAATCAAGAAAATAAAATTCAAACCGGGTCATCGTTCTCATTGTTGGGAAAAAAATTGTATTGCCGTTGGTCTGTCTGCCGGATTTCTAGAGCCCCTTGAAGCTTCTTCTTTGGTACAAATAGAATTTGCTGCGGATTGGCTCTGTGATCAACTACCCGCCACAAGAACCACTATGGACATAATTGCTAAACGCTTTAACCAAGCCTTTACCTATCGCTGGTCTCGACTCATTGACTTTTTAAAGCTTCATTATGTGTTAAGTAAACGTACTGACAGTGACAGTGACTTTTGGATCGAGAATAGACATTCAAATTCAATTCCAGAATCATTAAAAGAATTACTAAGCCTGTGGCAACATCATTATCCCTGGCATCATGATTTTGAACATTCCAATGAAATTTTCAGTAGTGCAAGTTATCAATATATTTTGGCAGGGATGGGATTTAGAACAAACGCAAACTATTTGTCTTCAGATGCTGAAAACGCATTAGCAATGAAACACTTCACTCAAAATCAAACTACCACCAATAAATATTTATTACACCTACCTAAACACCGGGAATTACTAAATCAAATTATCCAATATGGATTTCAACCCAAATAGACATGCAAAAATGATTTCATTAAATACAAAAAAATTATATCGCATAATTAATATACTACTGATTTTAGCGCCGGTAACAAGCCATGCTGAAAATGTTTTTCAATGGCCTGACGGTGCTAAAGCCGCCGTTAGCTTGGCTTACGATGATGCACTAAACAGTCAATTAGACAATGCGGTACCTGCTTTAGATAAACATAATTTTAAAGCGTCTTTTTACCTGACCCTTAGCGCCAGTACCATACATCAGCGTATTGATGAATGGCGTGCTATTGCTAAAAATGGTCATGAGCTCGCTAATCATACAATTAACCATGCTTGTAGCGCTTCGTTACCTGACAGAGATTGGGTAGCAACACATAATGATCTTGACACAAAATCCCTTGGGGAAATCAAACAAGAAATTATCAATGCCAATAGTTTTTTAAAAGCGATTGATGGTGAATCAATCAGAACCTTTACGTTGCCTTGCGCTGACAATATGGTTGAAGGGAAAAACTATCTCCCTGAAATACAATCATATTTTGTTGGTATTAAAAGCCATATTGGTTATATACCAAACTCAATGAAAAAATTCGATCCTATGAACGCGCCCGTCTGGACTCCATCAGATGTTACTGGAACCGAACTGATTAATTACGTTAAATTAGCCGCCAAAAACAATACCATTGCCAATATTACTTTTCATGGTATTGGCGGGGATTATTTATCTGTGTCTAGTGAAGCACATCAAGCCTTGTTAGCGTATTTAGCCAAAAATAAGCATACTTATTGGGTAGATACCTACCGAAATATAAGTCTTTATTTACAAAAACAATAACGTTAACCTTAACCTTAACTCAAGCTCAAACTCAAGCCCAGCCTCAAACTCGAACAAATAATTAAAGCGTTTTCCAATATAAAAAGCGAAGCTAAGTTAAGAGCTTCGCTTTGTAGATAACACCTTTTTACTTAAACCTGACGTTCCGCACATAAAGCTGAGATTTAAAATCTGAGTTGATTTTCAGTAAAAAGGGCATCAGATTTTAAAT
>JABSOJ010000160.1 GCA_013216005.1 Alteromonadaceae bacterium
TATAAATATAAATATATATATATTTCAATCAGTAACAACCCTCTTTGGAAAGCACTATAAATACTGTCGCAGCGCTAAATTTATGAGTGAAATAAACAAGTAAAATTGATGAGTGAAATTTATTCAAAAATCAATTTTAGGTTGACGTAGATAAAAATATAAACTAGCTTAATGAAAGCGCTTACATTTTAAAATTTACATCCCTCAAAAAAATTTATTTAAGAATGATAGCGCTTACACCTATAAATAAACTATTATAAAAACGGTTTTCAAAGCCAGGGGAAATAAAATGAGTCAGCAAAGGTTCAGAAAAACAAGAATTGCAACCAGCTTATCGGTGATATTAGGCGTTAGCACCGTAGCGCCTGGTTTTGCCGCAGAAGTTACAGCAAATGTAAAAAAAGCAGATGAAAAATCAGTAGAAGTCATCCAGGTTACTGGTATGCGCTCTAGTATTAAAGCATCAACGGCGATGAAACGCGACGCTTCTGGTGTTGTAGATGCGATTTCAGCAGAAGATATCGGAAAATTCCCCGATACCAACTTAGCTGAATCTTTACAACGTATTACCGGTGTTTCTATTGACCGTTCAAACGGCGAAGGTAGTCGTGTAACGGTACGGGGATTTGGCCCGCAATTTAACATGGTGACGCTAAATGGCCGGGTTATGCCCTCGTCATCATTACCAGAAGGCGGCAATGCTTCTGATAATCGTGCTTATGATTTCCAAAATCTTGCCTCTGACGCAGTAAAATCAGTTGAAGTTTACAAAACAGGTAAAGCATCTGTTGCCACTGGTGGTATTGGTGCCTCTATCAATATAAACACGGCAAAACCATTTGACAACCCAGGTGTACACGCAAGTTTTGGCACTAAAGCTATGGCTGATACCTCAGTTCGTGATGGCGTAAAAGATTATAATGATGCTATCACACCTGAATTTTCCGGCTTATTTAGTTGGACCGATGAAGAAGAAGTATTCGGTGCTTCTTTCAATGCCAGTTTTTCTGAGCGTCATAGTAGTTCGACTGGTGCAAACATTAATAATTGGGAAAACCGTGTTTTTAACGGCTCTCTTCGACGTGAAGTTACGGCTCCTTATACGGAAAACGGCGTTACCTTTCCGGCATCCGTAATAAATAACGGTCCGACAGGTAGTGAAAATTACCAAATATCGCTTATATGCTTGAAGATACTCAACGCAAGCGTACCAATGCCCAATTAACCCTGCAATATCGTCCGGCAGATAACATTACCGCTACTTTAGATTACACTTATACCAATCTTAATTCACAAGCTCATCAAACAGAGTTATCTGGTTGGTATGACAGCTTTTTAGGTACGGCAGATTTTACTGAAGGCTTAAACCCTACAGCAGAAGTTTACATAGAAAATCGTAACCAAAATGCACCGCGTGATGTTGCTACAAAGCAAATGCATGAAAACTACGAAACCGAAGATAAATCACTCGGCTTAAATCTTAGCTGGGATGTTAATGATCGTTTCAACCTTACTCTGGATGTACATGACTCTAGCTCAAACAGTGATCCTACTGAAAAGTATGGTAATAGTTTAGTGGTTGGTCTTGGCTCTAATGTTCATAAAAGCATTGGTGCTATATACGGCAGCAGTGGCCTTCCGTCAATGCAGGTTATTTTTGATGATTGTGATCCGAGAATTGCCACTCAAACTGGCGTAGGTGGTTATAATTGTAACGGTGTGTTAGATGTATCTGATATTGGTACCACTATGATGCAAACCCGTTTTTCCAATAACTCAAATGACATCAGTCAAATTCGATTAGATGGTTCTTACGAATTTGACGAAGGTAGCATTGATTTTGGTATTGAATCCCGTAGCATGGAAAATACTACCATACAGTCTAATACAGGCAACCAAACCATGGGTGGCTGGAGTGCTGCAAATGCGGGTGAATTAGACGGACTTGGATTCCTAGAAGCCATTGATTTAAATGATTCGTTAAGTAATCTTGAAATCGGTAATGGTGGTTGGACTACTGGTTACCGAGGAGATGCTAAAGAAATCGGTCAGTGGGCAGCAGATAAATACTCAGACATAAACTTTGGCCGTAATCCAAATGAAGCAAACCACCGTACCATTTCAGAAGACATTTTCTCTGCGTACTTTCAAGTTAACCTAGATGGTGAATTAGAGAACATGCCTTGGCACTTTACGGCAGGTTTACGTTATGAAAGCACAGATTCAAAATCATCAGCGTTATCAGCAATACCTAGTGCAGTGCGTTGGGACAGTAATAACGATTTCAATGTAATACAGGGTGATTTCGCTACCGCACAAGCTTATAGCGTTTCTAACAGCTATGATCACTTGTTGCCAAGTTTCGATTTTGATATCGAAGTAGTTAAAAATGTTATCGCGCGTTTTTCTTACAGCAAAACAATCGCTCGTCCTAGCTATGGTAAATTAGATGCGCAATCATCTGTGAATGGTGGCCCAAATACACCAACGATACTTGATAGTCAGGCATATGGTGACGCAAGTTCTAATAACCCTTCTTTAGTACCGCTAGAATCAGACAACCTGGATATATCAGCAGAATGGTATTTCGATGACACCAGCTATGTTTCAGTGGGTTATTTTGAAAAACGTGTGAACAACTTTATTGGTACTGAACCAGTGATCGACTCTTTCTTTGATTTAAGAGATCCAACTAGTGGTCCTCGTGCTCAACAAGCCATGGCTGATCTTGCGGCAATGGGTATAGCAAACCCTGACGACACCCAATTGTTTTCAATGGTAGCAGCCAATGAAATGGGCGTTGCGTATGACTCGATGACACCACTAGAGTTTGAAAATGCTATCGATATTACCGCCAATGCTGATGATCCGTTAATGGAGTTCAGATATGACTCTCCGGTTAATAACAAAGAAGCTAAAATTCACGGCTTTGAATTTGCCGTACAGCACTTCTTAGGTGAAACCGGTTTTGGTATTCAGGCCAACTACACTATCGTTAGAGGAGATGTCGCTTTTGATACTTCTTCAACTGACGTACAATTTCCGTTGGAAGGTTTAAGTGATAGTGCCAACTTGGTATTGATGTATGAAAAAGACGATATGTCAATGCGTATCGCTTATAACTGGCGTGATGAATTCCTTAACAGAGCTAACCGTGGTAGAGGTGAGCCAGAGTTTACTGAAGCTTTCGCCCAGATAGATATGAGTGCAAGTTATCAAGTTAACGAAGACTTAGCCGTATCGTTTTCAGGCATTAACCTGACAGGTGAAGATATCCGTCGACATGGTCGTAACAGTAACCAATTTATCTTTGGTGAAGAATCAGAACCTCGTTATGAAATTGGGGCTCGTTATACCTTCTAATACCTTTTAATATCATTTAAGAGTTAAGTTAATAATTTAAAAGCCGCTAATTATGCAGCGGCTTTTATTTTGAGGAAAAATATGACAAATCACGTTCTGTTAAATAATAAAACGTTAGCTCACCTGAAAGTGATCACAAAAAGTGGTGCCAAATTTGGTGATAATATTAGCAATACCCTAACATTCCCAACTGAATTTACTCAAGTTCAAAGAGAATACCCTATTTTATTTAGTAAAAATCCTGAAACAGGCGAATTTCAATCTGTCGTTTTGTTTGGTCTGAAAAAAGACGAAAATTTATATTTAAAAAGAGGTAAATGGCAAGCCAACTATATTCCTGCAGTCATCACTAAAGGACCTTTATTAATTGGTTATGAAGATAAAGAAATTAACGGAAAAATAATCAACAACGCCATTATTTATATCAATATGGATCACCCCCGAATAAGCAAAACAGACGGTGAACCCCTATTTTTAGAAAATGGTGAAAATAGCCCTTATTTAGATAAAGTAATTCAAAGCTTAGTAACAATTGATGAAGGAGCGAATATCAGTAAAGCAATGTTTGCCGCATTCAATCAATACAATTTAATAGAACCTATCACCTTAGACATTGAATTGAACAATGGTGAAAAAATGAGCTTAAGTGGTAATTATACTATCCATAGTGAAAAACTCGCACAGCTTGATGGTGATGCCCTAGCAAAGTTAAATAGCGCTGGTTTTTTACAAATGGCCTTTTCAGTAATGTCTTCATTAGACAACTTTAAAAAATTAGTTGATCTTAAAAACGCCACCTTGTGATTATCTATTTAAATACTTGTGATCATCAATTTAAATAATAGGTTTTAAATGACTACGTTAAAAGATTTTATACAATGGAACGAAGATAAATGGGAAACAAAAAACCAAGACATGTATATCCAGACCAAAAACCAAAATACATGGCCCTGGTTTAGTAAAGAATTAGATCCCGATGTGATTGATTTTATTGGAACAGATAAAATAACCTCCACAAAAATCCTTGACCTCGGTACCTGCAGTGGTGCACAAGCAATAGCATTAGCTAAAATGGGCTTTGATGTTGTCGGCACTGATGTGTCAACTACAGCACTAAACCAAGCAATAGAACAAGCAAAAGACCTGCCTACTGAAACTAAACTTGAATTTTTAATAGATGATATACTTGAAACCAAGCTTGCCAGTGGACAATTTGATGTGATTATAGATCGAGGCTGTTTTCATTCTATCTGCTGTATCAGTACGAAGAAATATATTGCCAATCTAAAAAAACTACTCAAACCCAGCGGTAAAATATTACTCAAAACAATGAGCTTACAAGAGCAACGATTTGTTTCCTATGATAACTTCGCGGGTCAACAAATCCCTATGCCCTATCGTTTTGACGAAGAAATTTTGAAAAGTATTTTCTCTGATCACTTTACCATTGAAAAAATTGAAAACAGTTTCTTTTATAGTTCGGTTATCAAACCACCTGCACAGGCTATATTAACCGTTTTATCAAAAAAAATATAAATAAACAAAAAAGCACAAGCAAATAAAAAAGCAACAAATAGCCAAATTTAGACTTAATGATGAAGGAGTGCCAAAATGAACACAAATAAAATTAAAAAAATTGTCATTGCTGGTGGTGGCACAGCTGGTTGGATGGCAGCAGCCTCATTATCTAAGCTACTAGGCAAAGGTTTCGACATAACATTAATAGAATCTGATCAAATTGGCACCGTAGGGGTCGGCGAAGCAGCGATCCCAACACTGGTCACCTTTCACCGTTTACTTGGCATTAATGAACAAGAATTTATGCGGGCAACCAATGCAACGTTTAAGCTCGCCATTGGTTTCGAAAACTGGAAACAGCAAGCAGAAAAGTATTTTCACGGCTTTGGTCTGGTAGGAAAAGGCTGCTGGGCCGGAGATTTCCAACATTTCTGGTTACACAGTTTAAAAAAAGGCATTAACACAGCATACGATGAATATTGCCCTGAAACACAAGCGGCAAAGGCCGGCAAATTTGCAAAATCTTCTCAAGGTGGCCTTAATTATTCCTACCACCTTGATGCCACTTTATATGCAAAATTTTTAAGAAAATTCAGTGAAAAATTTGGCGTAAAGCGCATTGAAGGAAAAATTGTTGATGTGCTGAAAAACGATGAAACAGGCAATATTAAATCATTAACTTTAGATTCAGGACAATCGATTGAAGGACAGTTATTTATCGATTGCACTGGTTTTATTGGCCTGTTAATCGAAAAGGCACTGCATACCGGCTATGAAGATTGGTCACATTGGTTACCTTGTGACAGCGCAATTGCCGTACAAACAGAATCACTTGGACCTGCCATACCTTATACCCGTTCTATCGCGTTTGAAAGTGGCTGGCAGTGGCGTATTCCATTGCAAAACCGTATAGGAAATGGTTTAGTTTATTGCAGTCGATATATCACCGATGAACAGGCAAAAGCAACATTACTCAACAAGATCGAAGGAAAAACCATCACTGAACCGCGAGTGATCAAATATCGCACCGGCCGACGAAGAAAAGCATGGAATAAAAACTGTATTGCCGTCGGTTTATCGAGTGGTTTTGTAGAGCCTTTAGAATCCACCAGTATTCACTTGATAATGAATGGTATTCTGCGACTCATACGGTTATTTCCTTTTGACGGTATAGAAAAATCTGCAGTTGTCGAATACAACAATCAGTTTGTCGACGAACTAGAGCATGTTCGCGATTTTATCATTCTTCACTATCACATCACCGAAAGAGATGACAGCCCATTTTGGCACTACTGTAAAGGTATGGATATCCCTCAATCATTACAACAACGCATTAATTTATTTAAAAAAACAGCACGTATTTTTTCACCCACCGATGAACTTTTCAGAATAGATTCCTGGGCACAAGTAATGTTCGGTCAGGGTCTCATGCCAGAGCAATATCATCAAATTGCCAGCGTTATGGGAGATGAAGAATTTAGCGGCTTTCTAAATAGCATCAAAGAGCCTATTAAAAAGATGGTAGCCCAATTACCCAGTCATCAAGCGTTTATTGATCACTATTGCAAAGCAAAGCCAATGTAATATCAATTCCGTTAATGATACCAATTAGCATGGCTATGTCGCTGTTAAGTGTTCCTGTTAAGTGTTCCTGTTAAAATTTAACAACCGAGCAGAACACAGCCATGGTGATTTATTCGAGCAACCCGTAGAACGCGAATTTATCCACGCATCACTTTAAGGCGCCCATAAATGTGCGAACTACGAGGTCATAAAGGTGTGGTCCACTCAGACAGTCAAAATTGAGTTTGATGGATTTTTTATTTTTGAGATGCATTTTCTTATTTAAACTAATACCAATTATTTATGTTAATTGGTATTAGTTGAAGAATAACAACTTAATGAGTCAGCCACACTGAATTGGTTAGCAAGAGGAACTTTTAAACAGGGCCTTTAAACAGGGCCTTTAAACATTATTATCCTCTTGCAGGAAAAATAGAAACTAAACACTATACCTTTTGCATACCAAATTCTTTGATTTTATCAATCAATTCTCTATTGTCTGGCAGTGCAGCAAGATATTTTTTAGTCATTTGAATATTTTCCTGAAAATATTGTTGTGCTGTCTGTGCATCAACTGAACGTCTTTCTGTCGCATGAGTTTGCGTCTCAAAATTCATTCCATAAAGCACATACTGCCAACTTGCGGAAGGAAAAACTTCTTCAACTTGAGAAAAATCATCTGGGCTTGGAGAATGATGACGCCAAAGGGTCATCAATTCCAAAAGACTGTCAGGAATAGTTTCTTCCTTACAATTATCCAGCCAATAATCAGTATCAGTACGTTGTGTAAGAATATAGTGCAACTTCAGGAAGTCGATAATACGATCCCAGCGATACAAAAACTGCTCATTGTATCGCTTAGCAACAATATCCATTACCTCTCTGGTTGCTGGTAATTCTCTGCTAATTTTTGCAGCTGCCAATTCAACTAAAACCAGAGCCGAAGCCTCTAAAGGTTCCAGGAATCCGGCAGCCATCCCTACAGCGACACAGTTTTTATGCCAAAACTTTTCTCTGTGACCGGGATCAAAGGATATCTTTCTTAACGTCAAAGCATCAGCCTTTTCTTTACCCAATGACGCTGCTATATATTGACGCAGTTCAGTTTCAGCTTGCTTATCTGAAATATGTGCACTGGAATAAACATGTCCTACACCCCGGCGTGACGGTAATCCTATATCCCAAATCCATCCTGCACTCTGTGCCGTAGATATGGTATGTGAAGCAATAGGACACTCTTCATTTTCATAAGGCACTTGTACTGCTAATGCGGTATCGTTAAATAAAATATGCTTTTTGCTAATAAAAGGTACGTTGAAGTGTTTGCCAAGTAGTAATGAAGCCCCTCCCGAGCAATCAATAAACAGATCACCCGCAATATTGCCATTTGCTTTAGTTGATACTGTTGCAATATCACCATCCTCAGTTGAATTTACCTGAGTCACATGATCAACAACATGTTTTACACCTAACTTTTCAATACAATGTTTTCTTAAAAACAAACCTAACTTTGTCGCGTTGAGATGATATGCGTAATTCGCCACAGCAGCATATTCAGGGGTAGATATTTGTTTAGGCGCGCAACCTTTTTCACATAATTGCGCTTGAAAACTCACAGCATCAGCGAAAGAGACTTCATCTCGATGAGGTTGCCAGGGGAAAACGAGATTTGTTTGACTATACCCATGCGGGATCACAAACGGATGGTAGTAGAAATCATCTGTGGCACCCGTAACCCATTTTGAAAATTTAGCGCCTTGTTTGAACGATGCCTCACATTCCCTGAACAAATCAGTTTCAGATATTCCTATTTTATGCAAAGTTTCCCGCATTGTCGGCCAGGTACCTTCCCCTACGCCAATCGTGCTTACCTCGGGAGATTCGATTAATGTGAGCGAAATACCAGACGCTGAATTAGCTTTATGCTCCGCAGCAATGACACCAGCGGTTAACCAACCAGCGGTCCCTCCACCAACGATAACAACTTGTTTAATAACTTTACTCATAATTCCCCCAAGCTTAAAAATCAACACTACTGCTTTTTAACAATGCGTTATTTACCTTTTTGGCAACTAAATGCTTTGCTTACTCGTTTTGGCAACTATATGTCGCCTGTTGTGCACTATTAGGTATTATTTTAACATCTGAATATTTAAACGTGAACACACCTCTGGTTTTAACCACAAAGGGAGCAAATATTTTGTCCATTGTTGCCCCTTTGTTGGCAAAACAAGCTAAATCTACACTTATTGGTTGCCATGTCCCTACTTCAATAGTGGACAACGCTGATGAAATATCAATATCAGCACCGCAATCTTTTTCACAACGCATACTTAAGTAGACGGCTTGGGTTCCTACTTGGTTTATGGCTTGGTTTACTTCGTGGGGGAAAGCTTTATCTATTTGCACAAGCAGTGAAATTGAAGACTTAGCCTGATAATATCCCCGCAGATCAAAAGGAAAGTTATCATTAATTTCAACATGCCCCAACCCTTTACCATTAAAACTGACTAAACGAGCATCTTCCTGCACTACTCTGTCTATTGTCCGATAACTTACAAC
>JABSOJ010000161.1 GCA_013216005.1 Alteromonadaceae bacterium
AAAATCCGCTTAACTACATGTTATTAAGGCTATTTTTAATTATTTGTTTTTTATAAAATTGTACGGAATGTAGGATAGATCTGTAACGACTAATATAAAAACAATGAGTAAAAGATTTATTTTGACTTTTAAAAACACGCCTGAAAACACTTTTCATAACACGTTCAAGTGCCCTGAAACACCTATTTAGAACCTCTATCAACCTGAATTTAAAGACTAAAAACTATAAAGTCGGATTTGTGCGAAAAAAAGTCGTGTTTGTACTAGGGTAGATTGCTTATTTCTATACTATCAGTACTACAAATAATCGATGTACGAAGTAAACGAATTTCAAACAGATTAAAATATAAAACGGTCAGACATATACAAATTTAAAAATATACAAAATATCCCAAATATAAAAAAATATAAATATAAAAACGTAAAGTATACCCCCAAGTGGAGAAAGAGATGAAAGTGTCATTTGAAAAAATAATAACCCCCATCGCTTTGGTAGGTTTTATAAGTTTAACGGCTTGGATAAATACTCCAGGTACCAGCAATGAAACGCAGGTTGAGCAAAGCAAACAATCTTATATTATTAGTGCTAAAAATAGATCTTTACAAAATTACAAACGCCTTAATAATAAAATTGATGAAATGAAAGTTAAGCCGACTCACAAATTAGACATTATTGATTCTATTGTTGTAAATTTAACTGAACAACAGTTAATGCAATTAAAGAGTCAATTAGCACTTAATATATCTGCCAATCATCAAGTTCAATTAAGTAATAAATTAACGAAAGGTAAAGGTAATTTTAAACCTACGTCAATAGTTAATGATTTGATTGACGTTACTGATGTTCATGCCAGCTATAATTTTGGGGGTGGTGTTACTATTGGCTTTTTGGATACAGGTCTTGACCGATTAAAAGGTTTATCTAAAAATCTATACCGCCAAAAAAAATCTTGGGGTACTTATGATGCCATCAATAACATATTCACTCATAAAGGTCTCGAAACAAACGGACATGGTACGCATGTAGCAAGCATCGCAGGTAACAGTCAATATGACGGTAATGGTAAAGTTTATGGTGTCGCTCCAAATGCCCTTTTAGTTGGTATTAAAGTATTCAACGACAACGGTGAATCAAGTTACGCCGATGTTATTCGTGGTATTGAATGGGCACTTCAAGTTAAAGATAAAATTAACTTGCGGGTATTGAATTTATCATTCAGTGGTGATGTTCGTTCATATTATTGGGATGACCCTTTAAACCAAGCGATAATGAAAGCATGGCAAGCAGGAATAGTTATTATTGCGTCAGCGGGTAATAATGGCCCTGATCCTATGACCATTGGTGTACCGGGTAATAACCCTTATATTATCACTGTAGGAGCTATGACCGATGCTTACACTACCAACACTACTGGTGATGATAAATTAGCAACATTCAGCGCAGCAGGCCCGACCTATGAAGGTTTTGTTAAACCTGAAATTGTTGCCCCTGGTGGCCATTTAACGGGCTTAATGTCATTCGACTCAAAAATTGCTTTAGATCATCCTGAATTTCATGACGGTGGTCAATATTTTCAAATGTCTGGTACTTCACAAGCTACTGCTGTAGTAACTGGGGTAGTGGCATTAATGTTAACTAAAAATCCCTCACTAACCCCTGATGATGTTAAATGTCGATTAATTGATAGTGCTCATACTGCAACAACCAGTACTGGTGCTCTTGCTTACAGTGTATTTCAACAAGGTTCTGGTGTTGTTAATGCTTATGACGCTATAAACAGTTCTGCGATTGATTGTGCTAATACTGGATTAAACATTGAAGAAGATATAACAGGTGAACAACACTTTGCCGGACCAGCTAATATTGATGATAAAGGTAACTATTACTTAGAAGGCCTAGGTCCTGAATATATTTGGAATCCAACTACTGGAGTTAACCAAAAAGCTTTGGGTGAAAACTTTGAGGTTGACAATTACGTTTGGAACCCAAACTTTGCGATTGACAACTACGTCTGGAACCCAAACTTTTTGATTGACAACTACGTCTGGAACCCAAACTTTTTGATTGACAACTACGTCTGGAACCCAAACTTTGTGATTAACTGGGTTGAACAGCAATAATAGCCCCAAACAAGCCATTATTTCTAAATATTGGCTTGTTTTTATTAAAATAATAATCGAATATAACCATTACTTAATGGTTATTTAATTAACCTTTCAATTTAAATATCTCACTAGTTGAGTTCTGGTTAATATTTTATGAAAATAATTTCTTATCTTTGTTTTTTTATATTCTTCCTTTTTAACTCATATTCCTTCGCCAAAAACGTCTATTCTTTCAAAAATTTTGCCGTTGATAACCCTTTATCCTCTAAATTAGTAAGAACCATTAAACAAGACCACAATGGATTTATGTGGTTTGGTACTCAAGAAGGTGTTCATCGTTATGACGGTCACCAGCTGTTGAATTTTAACCACGATAAGAACTTAGCCAGATCATTAAGCTCAAACAATACTAGTCGCATAATGATTCATAGCTCAGGTGAAGTTTGGATTGCCACTAGAGGCGGCGGAATAAATATATATAACGAAAATACAAAAGACTTTCGCCATATATCCACTTCAACCAAAGATATAAGCATAGCTAACGACACGGTTAATGACATAATAGAAGATCACTTAGGTAATATCTGGATCGGAACACAAGATGGCCTTAACATAATTTTTCGTAATAACAATAACTGGAAAGTTAAACGAATTAAGCAAGAACCAGACAATCCTAATAGCCTATCGAGCAATTTAGTAAAAAGCATCTTACAAACCGCCAGTGGAGATATATGGGTGGGTTCACATAGTGAAGTTATATCAATATATGATTCAGCAGGAAACTTCATTAAATCAATTAACTTAAATATAAAAACTGGGGAATACACCCCCAGAAAACTAATTAAATCAATGTACCAAGATAAAGATGGCAATATTTGGATAGGTACATTCGAAAATGGTCTAATAAAATATATCACCAATAGTGGTAAAATGAGTTATTACCAATTTGATAAAAACGATGTAAATTCAATTGCCAACAACACTATTCTTGCATTGTATCAAGACTCCACCGGACATATGATGATTGCTACAGAAAGAGGACTGATGTTATATGAACCAGAAAAAGATAGATTTACGCGAATTAATCATTCAATCACTAATCCCTATAGTTTAACCAATGATTATGTTCTGACTATATTTGAAGATAAAAATAAATTGATATGGATAGGCACCTTTTCAGGGGTTAGTCGTTGGGACCCCGCAATTACAACCTTTAGTCAATATCATAATTCCCGTTATCCTGAATTGAGCAGTAGTATAGTTATGGACTTTGATCAATTTAATGAAAACAAAATCATTTTTTCAACCTATTCAAAAGGTATATATATATATTCACCCGAAGAAAATCATCTAACAGCGCTAAAGTATAATTATTTATTCGAAAACTACTCAGTAACTACCATTCTGATGGATAAAAATACACTTTGGGTTGGGACCAGAACCTCTGGATTATTTGAAATTAATTTAGCAACAGAGCAAGTTAAACAGCATAATAATGAGAGTCTAAATAAACATTCTATTTCTGCAAATAGTGTGACCGATATTATGAAGGACAGGCATGAAAATATTTGGGTTTCTACTTTTTATGGTGGTTTCAATAAAATAAGGAAAGATGGTACTTTTGAACGTTATGATCGTGACACAAAACAAGAAGTCAACACATCAGGTTCTAGCTTTATTTCACAACTACTGGAAGACAATCAAGGATATATTTGGCTAGCTACTTATGGGAGAGGTATTTTCCGTTTTAATCCTGAAACTAAAAAAATAATCAACCTTAGACACGACGCCAATGATATCAATAGCTTAAGTGACAATAGAGCTTGGATAATGTTGCAAGATAAAGAAAATAATCTTTGGATAGGTACCGAAGATAAAGGACTTAACTTACTTACGTATACCAATATGAAGGAAGAAAACTTTAGTTTCAGGCGATTTAATTTAGAAAATGGAATAAAAGATCTAAGCATTAATGGTCTAACTCAAGATAACTACGGTAATATTTGGTACAGCTCTAATAAAGGCATTACTCAATTTTCACTAAACGACAACAAATTCAAAAATTTTGGTCTCCGTCATGGTTTAGCAGTACTAGAGTATAACCATGCTGCAGCTTATCGTCATAAAGATGGCACAATTTATTTTGGTAATTCTAAAGGCTTTGCTAGCGTTAACCCTGACAATATCACCCATCAGCAAATAGCTCCCGAAATTAGATTAACTAACGTTTTCAAGCTAAATGAAGCGATGACTTTTAAAGATAGTTTATCGGAACTAACATTACTAACCTTGGAATACAGCGATCAACTTATTTCATTTGAATATGTCGGTTTGGATTATTCGGCTCCAGAATCTACTCACTATAAATATCGATTACTGGGTTTTGAAGATGAGTGGATTGACGCTGGCAAGTCACAAAGAGCAACTTACACCAACTTACCCCAAGGAACTTATCAACTACAAATTATTGCAGGTAATAGTGACAACATATGGAGTAAGCCTTATACCCTGGAAATTATTGTTAAACCAGCTCCTTGGCAAACTTGGTGGGCTTATTTGATCTACACGGTACTTATTGCTTTATCCCTGCTAAGTTATTCACGCGTGTTAAACAAAAAATTGATTATAGAGCAAAAGCAAAAAGTTTATTTAACACAACAAATCCAAAATAAAACAAAAGAATTTCAATTAAAAAACGTTGAGCTCAAAGATGCCAATAAACAATTAGAAAATGCGGCAACAGTCGACAAATTAACGGGTGTTAAAAGTCGACGTTATTTAGATATTTATATTGAACAAGCCACTCAATTAATGTCACAGATTCATCAAAATATTTTACCTGTTCAACGTAATATTTTGCCCAGATTGTATATTCTAATGGTTAAAATGACCAGCGATGAGCAAATTATGAATAGCCAGCTATTAAATCTTACTGATTTATTGCTGTACAGCCGAAATAAGGATGATTTAGTGATACGCTGGTCTAAAGATACTTTTGCAATTATTGGCTATGAAAAAGACTACAACGCCCGGGAATTGTCTAATAGACTAACCGAACGTTTCAGCAAGGTTTTTACTGATAAGGCTAAAGTCGATATTTCTTATGCACTATTTCCTTTTAACTTTGAAAAACCAATGGAGTTATCTTGGGATCAAATCAGTGTAATGACTGAATACGGCCTAAAATTAGTCGCTAATAATGATGATATAAAGTGGCTTGGCTTTCATAGCCCAGAGACTCATCCCTTTAATTATTTAAACGTTATACGACAATCAGAATTAGCTGAAGTGAAAAAGTTAATTAAAACACAACAAGGTTAATCAATACTCGAACCCACACATCAAAACCTCAAACGACTTTGAAATAAAGATCACATTGCAAAGTCGTTAAGTTACCTGAGTTCATGTTAACAAGAAACCAAATCCACTTTTTTAAAGACGAAATTTTATTGCGTAGGCTAGCTTAACCTCAGACGTAACCCGTCAAAAAATATGCTTTACTTTACTATCAAGCACTGATTATCCTGAATTCAGGTTAAGTAGGCACCAAATGTGATAGGTTACGCTATTGGCTACCCATCCTGTCTGATTGTTTTACCTAAATTAATGAGTGATGCGACATCTTCACGTTAAAACTAATAATGGTTATAGCTCGTTAATATTATTTGAAAATGATCCTTTAATTAATTGGCTTGATATTACCTATTCAAACTAATCTTCTTTTTCACATTGTTGTTGATATTGCTTCGGCGTACATTTATAAATTTCTTTAAAACAACGACCAAAATAAGTTTGTGACGAAAAACCAACATCTAAGGCAATACGACCTATTTGATGGCCACTCTTCAGTAATTCCTGAGCCTTATTTAAACGGAATTCTTTAATGAAATTGTTTGGATTGGTACCAAGCAAGACTTTTATTTTTCGTTGTAGTTGTCGTTCGCTCATCGCAAGTTTTTCTGACAATGTGCAAATATCCAAGCCTGGCTCTGAATACAGCTCGGCAACCAGAGACTCTAATTTCGTTAGAAACTTATCGTCAAGACTTTCCGTTTCTACAATGTCTTCCGTTAATTTGGCCACATTATCCTGACTGGTCTTTCTTCTTTTATCTTTTTCAGTAGTATTAAATTTATTTAAATACGTTTTCTGTAAATGTTTTCTGTTTTCAATTAAATTTTGAATGCGAGATAATAATTCCTGTTGATTAAAAGGTTTACATAAATATTCATCCGCATTTAAGTTAAGCCCGTGCAAACGACTTTCCAAATCAGAGCGGGCGGTCAATAACACCACTGGAATATGAGCGGTTATTTCATCGGCCTTAATTTGTTTCAAGACTTCAAAACCATCAATACCCGTTAGCATTAAGTCGCAAACAATTAAGTCTGGTAAATATTCCTGCGCCAATTGTAAGCCAAGTTCACCGCTACCAGCCAATAGACAGTGATGTTGTTGTTCCACAACTTGCTTAATGTGATGTTGCATATCCAAATTATCTTCAATAACTAAAACAACTTGATGAGAATGATTACTTTGATTAGTAGACACAGACCGCTGCTCAATCAGCAAGGAAGACAATTCATTTTCAGATAAACTAATGGGAAATTCTTCTTCATTTTCATTCGCCTCTGCAATTGGTATAGACAGACTAAATTTGCTGCCATGCCCTTGTTCGCTCACTAGGTTAATTCGCCACCCATGCGCATTTACTAGTTCATTCACCAAAGAGAGTCCAATTCCAACACCAAACGCCGCTTTATTTAGGGGATCATCAGCACGTTGAAAGCGTTCAAAAATTAAATCTTGTGAATCTTGGTTAATACCTATACCGGAATCAATTACATCTAAAATTATTGTATCTTCTTCAACATAAGCATTTACCTTAATATCACCACCTGCAGGAGTATACTTAATTGCATTTGACAATAAATTGAAAATTATTTTTTCAAAACCTTGTGCATCACACGCAAGCCAAAGTGCCTCTGGCACTTCACTGGAAAAACTTAATTCATGTTGAGTAGCTAATCGACTGAATGATTCAATAGGCATGCTCATTAACGCACTTAAACGATATGTTGTTAATGATAAGGTAGGCTTATCACTTAAACGAGATAATTCTAATAATTGTTCAACCATTCTGACTAATCGCAAGCCATTTCGTTTAGCTGTGACTAAATCTTCTATTTCTTCATTATTTTCAGTTTTTATCAAATTACGATCAATAATCACGTTAATAATGGTAAGAGGTGTTCTGAATTCATGAGATATATTCGCAATAAATTTATCTTTTAACTCTAATGTTTGTTGCTCAGCCAGTTTTCTTGCTGTTAAGTTAATAAAAGTAATAACAATAAGTGGTTGTTCTGCTCTTTCTGCCCATTGTAATTCGGCTTGTGCTGGAAATTCAGTACCATCAGAACGCAGTGAAATACATTCTACCGATATTCCCATCTCTTTTCTTTGCAAGGAATATACATTACTCTGAAAATCAAAGAAAAAATACATTTCATCATTTTTTGAAAACAAATTACTAACGACCATACCAACAAGTTCCTGTTCTAAACTTTGAAACATTTGTACCGCTGCAGGGTTAGCTGACAGGATCTTCCCGTCAATTGATGTAGTTAAAATAGCATTATTAGAAACATAGACTATGGCTTTATCTTCACTGTTTATTAATGCCTGTTTTAACGTATGATTCTCAGTCATTGCAACTTGGTGATTAAATTGCTCAGTTGAAAAATTTACTCTTAATTTTTGGTACTGTGACCTTCTGTAATGAATCAAATTAAATAACATAATCGAAGCAATAACCAACCATAAAAAAACTATGATTGATTGCAAATTAGAATTCACCGCATAAAACATCTCTTTTTCATTACCATAAAGATGAAAAGCCGTTAAAAAAACCATTGAGAGCACAATGAACTTTTCAGGTTTACTTACTTTTTCTACTGACGCAGGATACACCTTGGTATTAATTGATAGATTTGCTGCGAATAATAATAAGCAATAAGGCAGTAGAGACAATAAAGGAACGTAATAGCTGATATAACCCGATTCTCCACTACTTAATTGTTCAAATAACACGGCATTTTTAACAAAAATAGTGGCAACAGATAACGATAAAAGTCCAAAAGTAAAACGCCAGAAATTATTTTTACAATTTATTAAGCACCAAATTAATCTGATAATGATAATGCTATCAATAATTAATTGAAAAATTAAGGATGGTTTAGAACTAAGATAAACCGTTTCTGAAAATTCAGCAGGCAATAAAACAAAATAAGAGAAAATGACAACAGTAAAAAAAATAGCCGGAACACGACCATTAGTATATTTATATAAAGGAAAATCACTTAAGTGAGGATTGGTTTCAACAGCAAGTAAAATGAAAAAGAAGATAAAAAGTGAAATGAAATCTTTAATCAATAATTGAGTAACCGGGTCGGAATTTTCAGGTAAAAAGTGACTTAATATAGCAAATAAAACCGCCAAACTTAGGTACTGCCAAAATAATTTTAATGAGCGAGATGAAATATGCACATAACAAAAGCTTAAATATATAAGGCTGACAACTTGTATTGAGACCGAAGCGAAAAATAAGGTTTTTGCTGGCGCAAGATCAAAATAGGATGAGAGCACTGAGTAAGGTAACAGTGTAATCAACACAGCAAGCGCTAATAATATTTTATTGAAAGTTTGTGGCAAGTTCTATTTCCTACTAGATGACTAATTTATATTTGAAACTCCGATGCTTCATAATCCATATTTCTTGTCAAAATCAAATTTCACTTACTCAACAGTAATGACACAACTCTACCATATGTTGTAACAAAACATTCATGATTTTGTATACAATACATACGCAAACTATTAAAGGCACCGAACATCAAAGTACCTTTTACATCAGCTTTTCAACTAAAGTAAATCGACCTTTTTATATTATTATCACAATTAACACATTATTATCGGCTATGTTCCATAATGCTGTTGTCCCCCATATGCAGCAGCCAATATTTGCTGCTTATCTAGCTTTGCGTTACTTT
>JABSOJ010000162.1 GCA_013216005.1 Alteromonadaceae bacterium
AACTCTTGTAGAGCACATCTAGTGTCATTGGATCGTCCTCGCCACGATCCGTTTCTGGACGAACACTAGTTATAAAATATAAACAGTTTAAAAAATATAGGGTAAACATTATGTTTTCATTAGAAGGAAAAGTTGTACTTGTAACCGGAGCGAGTCGCGGGATCGGTAAAGCTATAGCAATGCAACTTAAAGAATTAGGTGCGACAGTTATTGGTACGGCTACCTCTGAACATGGGGCTGAAAAAATTAGTGAATATTTAGGCTCAGGCCAGGGGCTGTTATTAAATGTTACAAATAACGACTCTATTAATGCCATGTTTGATGTTATAAAAGCAAATCGTGGTGGTATTGATATTTTAGTTAATAATGCTGGTATAACCCGTGATAACTTATTTATGCGGATGAAAGAAGAAGAATGGCAAGATATTATCGATACTAATTTAACGTCAATATTTAAAATTAGTAAAGCCGTTATTCGTTCTATGATGAAAAAACGTTATGGTCGTATTATTAATATTGGTTCTGTTGTTGGTAGTATGGGTAATGCTGGCCAAGTGAATTATGCAACGTCAAAAGCAGGTTTGTTAGGCTTCACTAAGTCTTTGGCACGAGAGGTCGCTTCGCGTGGCATTACGGTTAATACTGTTGCTCCCGGATTCATTGATACGGATATGACACAAACATTAACAGATGTACAAAAAGAGGGGGTTTTCTCTCAAGTACCGGCTAATCGCCTAGGTAAACCAGAAGAAATTGCAAGTACAGTTGCATTCCTTGCCTCCGACGCAGCAGCATATATCACTGGGGAAACCATCCATGTCAATGGTGGCATGTATATGATTTAATTTATTTTATCGTGTAAATTAAATGTTATTATGATAAATTAACGCCAGTAAAATAATGTTAACAGGTAAGACCACGATAAAAAGTAAAACCATAAGCTTGCATGGTTAGCCTTTGACGAATACACTACACGCAATTGCACAAATTGCATTTTCAAGTAAAGGAACAAAAATGAGTACAATCGAAGAACGCGTTAAAAAAATTACTATTGAACAATTAGGTGTTAGCGAAGCTGAAGTTAAAACTGAATCTTCATTCGTTGATGATTTAGGTGCAGATTCTTTAGATACTGTTGAATTGGTAATGGCGTTAGAAGAAGAATTTGACACTGAGATTCCAGATGAAGAAGCTGAGAAAATTACAACTGTTCAAGCAGCTATTGATTATGTTACTTCTAACCAGTAATTTTCATAAATAATTTTAATGTCAGATAATGATTATTGTCTGACTATTTTCTGTTCATATAATAGAAAGTCGCCTGATTTTTGTTTAGTCTTTTTTAAATAGAGTCAATAAATGTATCAGGCGAATATTCACCTTTCTACTATTCAATTCTATCGGAGGCAACTCACCTATGAGGCGTGTTGTAGTTACCGGTCTAGGTATGTTAAGCCCTTTGGGCAATGATCCTGAATCAACTTGGCAAAATTTACTGCTTGGAAAAAGTGGTATCAGTACTATCGAACATTTTGATACATCACAATATCCTACGCATTTTGCTGGTTTGGTTAAAGATTTTAATGCTGAAGACTATATGCCGCGAAAAGATGCCAAAAAAATGGATCTTTTTATTCAATACGGCGTTGCAGCGGGTGTTCAAGCGGTTAAACATTCCGGTCTTGAAATAAATGACGGTAATGCTCATCGTATCGGTGTTGCTGTTGGAGCAGGTATTGGTGGTTTAGGTTTAATAGAACAAAATTACGAAAAATTGTTAAAAACAGGACCACGGAAGTTGTCCCCATTTTTTGTGCCTTCTACTATTATAAATATGATTGCTGGTCATATATCAATTATATTTGGCCTGAAAGGTCCTAATATTTCAATTGTTACCGCATGTACAAGTGGCGTTCATAACATCGGTCATGCAGGGCGCATGATCAGTTATGGTGATGCAGACGTTATGGTTGCAGGTGGTGCTGAAAAAGCGTCTACGGCTTTAGGTATGGGCGGTTTTGCTGCAGCCAGGGCTTTATCAACACGTAATGATGATCCTCAAAAAGCTTCTCGTCCCTGGGATAAAGATCGTGATGGTTTTGTTTTAGGCGACGGTGCTGGTGTTCTGGTATTGGAAGAATATGAACACGCTAAAGCACGTGGGGCAAATATTTATGCAGAGCTTGTTGGTTTTGGTATGAGTGGCGACGCCTATCATATGACATCGCCGCCTGAAGATGGAGCAGGGGCTGCTTTAGCGATGGAAAATGCGATAAATGATGCCAAAGTTGATAAATCTAAAATCGGCTATATAAATGCGCACGGTACTTCTACTCCAGCGGGTGATATTGCTGAAACTAATGCGGTTAAATCTGTGTTTGGTGATGATGCATACAAATTACTTGTTGGATCAACTAAATCAATGACAGGTCATTTGCTTGGTGCTGCTGGTGCAGTTGAAGCTATTATTACCATTCAATCATTAATGAATGGTATTGTACCTCCGACAATTAATCTCGATAACCCTGATGAAGGTTGCGATTTAGATTATATTGCCGGTGAAGCACGAAAAGTCGATTTAGAGTACGCTTTATGTAATTCATTTGGTTTCGGTGGTACTAACGGCTCATTGATTTTCAAAAAAGTTTGATAAAGTAAAACGATTTTTTTGACTCTAAGTTACAAGCCTGAATATTGCCTAGCATATTCAGGTTTTTTTATGTATTTTATTGTTAATTGATTGGTCTTATACCATTCGCATTAAATAAGTGATCAATATTCAATGAGGATAAATTGCCAATAGCAAGGCGCCCGATTGAGCAATAGCTAGCTATTGGGGTTGAGGGTAACGTAGCTAGTGGTGATTTAGACCATTTGAAGATGATCATTTATTTAATGCGAATGGTATTAATTATATTTAAAGGTTTCTATGCTTTATAGCTCTGTTAATGGACAAAAAACGAAAACCATTTCTCTCACTGATCGAGGTTTATCCTATGGAGATGGTGTTTTTACGACAGCAAAAATAGTTGATGGCAAAGTAGAGTTGCTTGATTTACATATACAAAGATTGCAAGATTCGTGTCAAAAATTAGCTATTGCTTTACCTGATTTTGAAAAAATTGAACAAGAACTTATTGATGTTGCCCAACATTATCAATTAGCTGTGATCAAGGTAGTGATAAGTGCAGGACAAGGAGGAAGAGGGTATTCACGTTTAGGTAATTCTTCTGCAAATGTAATTATTTCAGTTTCTAATTTTCCACTACATTATGAACAATGGACTAAGGTTGGTATTGAAATCGGTATTAGTGAACATCGGCTGGGAATAAATCCTATGTTATCCGGGGTAAAACATTTAAACCGACTAGAGCAAGTATTGATAAGGGCTGAATTGGATCAGCGTCCGGAAGATGATTTGTTGGTGTTAAATATTGATGATCGGGTGGTTGAAACGGGTTGCGCAAATATTTTTTGGTTTGTTGATGATCAATTATTTACCCCTGAGATCAAAAGTTCTGGAGTTGCTGGTTTAATGAGAGATGTGATCTTAAGGTCTATAAATGATGTACAAGTGGTCAGCGTTTCAATTTCAGCTCTATCAGAATGTAACGCAATGTTCATTTGTAATTCTGTTATGGGTATTATACCGGTTGTCAAATTTGAACAGCGAAAGTTGTCTATTTCACCAGTGTTAGCTTTACGTGATACTGTTCATCAACTAGTAACACGGCTACGTTAAATATGATTAAAAAAGTATTATGTATCATTACTCTAGTAGTAATTTTACTTTTATCCTCATTTGCTTTATTGATTAACCATCAAATGGATCAGCGACTGATGTTGGATCAAGCAGAATTTATTACCATTGATAAAGGTGTTTCTGTAAGTTCTTTTTCTCAGAAGTTGGTCAAAAATGAATGGTTAACTACTCAATTTTGGATACGAAATTATGTTCGAATTTATCCTCAGTATGCCAAACTAAAAACAGGTACGTATCTGGTGCAGCCTGACACAAGTTTGTTCGAGCTTTTAACTATGCTTGTTGCGGGAAAAGAACATCAATTTATCGTTACATTTATTGAAGGTACTACTTTTAAGCAATGGCTGACTTTGCTAGCTAATCAATCTCATCTACAACAAACACTCAACAATAAGTCTGTAGAACAAATATCAGCTATGTTGAATATTGAGATGAATAATCCTGAAGGGTGGTTCTTTCCAGATACCTACGCTTACACTGATAAAACCAAGGATATTACCATTTTGATCTGGGCTCATAATCAAATGAAGCAAAAGTTACAAACATTCTGGAGTGAAAGGGATGTTACTTTACCTTATGATAAACCTTATCAAGCACTTATAATGGCTTCTATCATTGAAAAAGAGAGCGGTAAAATAGATGAGCAGTCCCTTATTTCTTCAGTTTTTGTCAATCGATTATATAAAAAAATGCGACTGCAGACGGATCCCACGATTATCTATGGTTTAGGTGACCGATTTAAAGGTGATATAAAAACTAAACATAAATATGAAAAAACAGCATATAATACCTATCGGATAAATGGCTTACCGCCAACACCTATCGCTATGCCCGGTGGGAATGCTTTATCAGCAGTTATGCATCCGGCGGCTACCGATTATTTATATTTTGTCGGTAAAGGCGATGGTTCTCATCACTTTTCTACAAATTTAAAAGAACATAATATTGCCGTTAATTTGTATCAAAGAAATAGGGGAAATGCTCTCAAGTAAAGTTGGTTCAATATATTATTGACTCAAAATATATAAAGTTGAGTGATTAAAATTAACTATTTTGAATAAAACAGATAAAGAATAATAAAATGGCTCTGTTCCATAAGACTGTTGTCCCTCGATGAATCCCCTATTTTTAAAGGGTTAGGCGATAAATTAGTTTTTTAACGAGAATTAGTCACAGAGTCCTAGATATAAGGGTTGAGTTTAATTCCATTTGAAGGGACAACAATTATCTACAACAGAGCCAATAAAATATAAAGAGAACTATATGAAAAAAGGTTTTATGATTGTTTGTGATGGCAGTAATGGTGCAGGTAAAACAACAGTCATTAAGGGGATTGAAAATCACCTTGTCAATAAAGGGTTTGACGTTGTACTGACTCGTGAACCCGGCGGAACAGTTATTGGTGAAAAAATCAGAGATGTGATCCTTGATCCCTCTACCCCTGAAATGTCGGATATGACTGAGTTGATGCTGTTTGGCGCAGGTCGTGCTCAACATTTACAGCAAAAAATAATTCCTGCGATAGAATCCGGAAAAATTGTTATTTGTGATCGCTTTGACGCTGCGACCTTTAGTTTTCAACATTATGCCAGAGGCTTGGATTTAGAAACAATTAAAACTATAAATAACTTTGCTTTAAATGGTTTTGTGCCTGCGATGAATATTATTTTAGATATTGATCCTTTGGAAGGTTTAAAAAGAGTTAAAAGTCGTGGAGAAGGATTGGATCGATTAGAAGATGAGAAATTGGAGTTTTTAACCAAAGCCCGTAATGGATATTTGCAACAAGCTCAGTTACAACCTGAAATATTCGAAATTGTTGATGCAACTCAATCGAAAGAAGAAGTTTTGAAGAGTGTTTTAAAAATAATAAACTCTCTCATAGTTAAACATGCTTAGTGAGAAAAATGCACAGTAATAAAATCGTTAAAAGTATAAAGTGAATGGAAAACATGAATAATTGGCTAATTGAACATCAGCAGTTGTTAACAGCTCAAATTCAAGGTGAAAACTTACCCCACGCCTTGTTGATCAGTGGTATCACTGGAGCCGGTAAACTATCGTTAGCCAATTGGCTTGTACAAGTTTTATTATGCCGGCATCCTGATAATAATGAATTGGGAATACTTATTCCTTGTCAACAATGTAAGTTTTGTAAGCTTTATCGTAGTAAGAGTTTTCCGGATCATTTACTTATTGATAATGAGGATAAAACAATTGGGGTTGATGATATTCGTCAAGCTAATTATTTTCTGGAGAAAACAGCACAACTGGGACAAGCAAAAACAATAATGATAGCGGGAGCTGATAAAATGACAATAGCAGCAGCTAATGCCTTATTAAAAACATTAGAAGAACCCAGTAAAGGCAGTGTTATTATATTATTGACGCCCGATGTTGATTTATTGCTTCCGACTATTATCAGCCGATGTCGACTTATTGCCATTCGTCCGCCAGCAGGTGATGCACTCTTAAGCGAGTTGGGACAGAATACACGCAATGCTTTTGTAAATTTAAGTCATTTACCTGAATTATCCGATAATGAAGTTAATGCCCAATTTGAAAAATTCCAACAACTTTTTTTGGGTTTTATTACCAAACAGAAAATAGCTCAACAACAAAACCGTGCAGAATTGATTCAACAAATTACTGAGTCACCTTATGCAATACGTTGGCTAGAAAAAGTAACAGTTACATTGATGAGAACAGAAAATTCTTGGCATAGTGTCGAATCAAATGATTCTGATTTTATAAAATGTAACAATATTAGTCGTGATACAATATGGTCAATATATCAGCTTATACTTAATACTAACAAGCAGCTTAAAACACTCAGCCAAGTTAATCGTCAATTTAGTCTAGAAAAACTGTTGGTAGATATTGGCAACGTTTGTTTAAAAGGAGAGGGTTAACCTTTGGAAACCTTAAATTTAGAATTTGAATCTGAACGGGATTTATATCAATCTTATATGCCTTTTTTAAAGCAAGGCGGTATTTTTGTTAAGACAGCAGAACAATTTGATTTAGGGAGCGAGGTTTTGTTAGACATTCTTTTACCAGATGCTCTGGAAAGTTCAGAAGTTAGAGGGTCAATTTGTTGGTTGACACCTATAGGTGCGCAAAATGGTACGCCTGCAGGTGTAGGTATAAGTTTTACTGAAGATCCTGATAATGTTAGAAATCAAATAGAAAAAGCTATCGGGCGTTTGCTAAATTGTTCTGATCCAACACTTTCTATGTAATTTTTGCTTTCTATTTTGAAGCTGTTTTTTTAATCTATTTTCAATATTCAAAGGAAATAGGTGTTATTTTATATAAAGGAGAGTATTTTTGTTTATTGACTCACATTGTCATTTGGATCGTCTTGATTTAACTGAATTTGATAATGATCTTGATAACGTTATTAAGTTATCAAAGGAAGCTAAAGTAACTGATATTTTATGTGTTAGTGTTACGTTACAAGATTTTTCTACCATGGTGGAAAAAACAAAAAAATATCCGAATGTTTATTTATCGTGTGGTGCCCATCCGTTAAATCAGGAAGATGAAATAGATGAAAATAATTTATTTACTTTGGCTCAAGACGATCGGGTTATTGCTATCGGAGAGACAGGTTTAGATTATTTTTATGCGCCGGAAACAAAAAAACTACAATTAGATTCATTTATCAAACATGTGCGGGTAGCCAGAAAATTAAATAAACCTCTTATCATTCACACCCGGGATGCTCAGGAAGATACGTTAAATATTTTAAGAGAAGAAAAGGCTGCACAAGTTGGTGGCATATTGCATTGTTTCACTGAAACATGGGAAATGGCACAACAAGCAATAGAGCTTGGTTTTTATATTTCTTTTTCGGGTATTGTAACCTTTAAAAATGCCAGTGCACTTCGAGAAGTAGCTAAAAAAATTCCTGACGATCGATTTTTGATAGAAACTGATGCGCCATATTTAGCGCCAGTACCACACAGAGGTAAACAAAATCAGCCTGCATATGTGGCTGAAGTTGCAAAATTTTTAGCAAGTGTAAGAGGGCAGTCGGTTGAGCAGATTGCTCAATTATCAACTGAAAATTTTAAACGGCTATTTTCTATTTAAGTTTTCTATTTAAGAATATTCTAAGGAGACCAATCTAACGGAAAAATAGCCCGAAACAATTCCCGCCTCGGGCTCAAGGGTATGGCTCAAAGGGTTTGAGCCGTGCGCTAATAAACTTTAACTTGTGCGAGCAAATAGGTTACATACTAGCCCTATAAGAATAAGTGTAGTGGAAAGTTTATTTAATGCGAACTTATATTTTATAATTTTTAACTCTTTGTTTATACGCCATAAAAGCGAGTCGTTTTTTGTGTTTATATTTTATTGATACTCTCATTTTGAAAGTTGTTAACATATTGTACACATGGTATACACAAGTGGTGTGGCTATTGTCCATCCAGAAACAAATGTCTATTGCGGACGTCCCACTGGCACAATCTGAACACCACTATATAAGGTTATTTAGAATGACTAAACGCTCAACTCTAGTAGTGTTCATATTGCACCATAGGATCGCCTTCGCTACGACACCGTTTCTGGAAGGACACTAGCTAGGATTTATGCATTGAATATGCGATGATGCTTTTAATCTGAATATTAATAAAATTTATTTATTGTGCTAAATCGTATATGGATTAGTTTTTTTGTCATCGCTTTTTTTTCCTCGTGTTATCAATGGATAATCTTGGGAAATGATCAAATTTTTGAACAAATCGTTAATGCTATATTCAGTATGTCGAAAACTACTGTAGATATTGCGATTGGTTTAATTGGGGTCTTAAGCTTCTGGTTAGGGATGATGAAAATTGCAGAAAAGGCGGGGATTGTAGATAAAATCGCACAACTTCTTTCACCTTTGTTTACCCGGTTAATGCCTGAGGTTCCAGCATCTCATCCCGCTATAGGTTCAATGACGATGAATTTATCAGCTAATTTTTTAGGTCTGGATAATGCTGCTACTCCGCTTGGCCTCAAAGCGATGAAAGATCTACAAACACTGAACCCTGATAAAGAATCTGCAAGTAATGCACAAATTTTGTTTCTTGTGTTAAATACTTCTTCCATTACGCTATTTCCTATTGCTGTTTTTATCTTTCGTGCTCAACAGGGAGCCGTAAATCCAACCGATGTATTTGTGCCTATTTTGTTAGCAACTTTTGCATCAACTTTCGCTGGATTACTTGCCGTTGCATTTGTACAGAAAATTAATTTGTTCAATCGTATTATTTTATTATATTTGATGACAGCAATGGTTATTATTACTCAAGTTTCGGAGTTCATTTTAACCGCTTAGAATGAACTCTTTCACTATTCTAGGGCCTCTTGGCGTAATGTAAA